>JAGKXC010000145.1 GCA_021151535.1 Sphingobacteriia bacterium
TACATGTCAATATCTTTCAGCGGCCTGAGTAAAAAGGATTGATGTTGCTTTATGGAAAACGGCAAATGCGCATTTTTATCCACTTTGGCATATTTCACGGAGGAAAAAAGCCAATGAAATTTGCGTTTGAGGATAAAGTATTCTCTCCCAAAGTTTCTGCGCCATTTTCCGCGCAGGATGGGCTTTTCAACTGATTGAAACGCAAACATAAAACATCTTTAATTGATAATTGCATTGCAATGAACAGGGAAATTCACAGAATTAGCTATAAAGCATTTTTGATGTGCCAAATGATGCAATTCCATGGCTTTTCCGATCAAATGTTTCTCGGCAATTTCCACCAATGGATGCAAAGTAACCGAGGTAAATCCGCCTTTCATGCCATCGCCGAACTCCATAACGCCTTCAAATTCATCGCTGTAATTGAGCACCGTAATTCCATTATCTGCGCACAAATGAAAATACCAAAGCATGTGGCAACTCGACAACGCATTCAACAAAAAATCTTCCGGATTGATTCGTTCTACTTCTCCGCGGAACAAGGGATCGGCGGATCCCAAAATCCCTAATTTACCTGGCGTTGTAACCTCGAAATTGCGGCTGTAAGCCTCATAGGAACTGGTTCCAGTGCCCAAATTACCCGTCCACTTTTGGGTTCCTTTGAAAGTATGAATTGGCATTAATGAAAAATTAGATTGCGATAAATTTTATTTATACAAATATATCCGAATGCTGCAACTACGCTTACAAATTCAAAGATTGGCCTGCCAGATTCTGCACCCAAGCATCGCGTGCTAAAAGCTCCATTGCAGGGTACAGTTTGGGATGGCGAAACCCACGATCCAATGTCGTACGCCAGCTGTTATTGGGGCAAAACCAATAAAGGCAGCATTACTGATTTTGATGGATTTTTTTCATTAGGAAAAGGACCTTTCCCATCGGATTCGTTGATATTTGAGTACATTGGATTTGAGCCTTATGTAATTCTAATTGATACGATTAAGTATCTGCCGATGAAAATCAATTTGGTTAGGGCCGTTGAAAGAACATCTGCGGTAAACATTGTTTTGGGCATTAATCCGGCTTTAAAATGGCTTCATTTGGCGCAAGACAATCGCAAGAAAAACAGCCCTGCCAACATAGAAACTTACCGCTGTGAATCGTTTATCAAAGCAACGGTTGCCATCAACAACATTTCCAAAAACATCCAGAAAACCAAGCTCGCCAAGAGCATGGGTACCTATTTCGATACCATTTCGTATTTAACTGGCGATTCAAACAAGGCCATTTTGCCAGTTTTAATTTCGGAAGTATTGAGCGAATTTAGCTACCAGAAAAACCCCTATCTCACCAAGGAGGTAGTGAAGGCTACTAGAATACGCGGAATTGGTGTAACTGATGGCAGTTTCATGGGTCAAATCATGGGTAACACCTTTACCTCTTATAGTATTTATGATGAGAGTATGGTGGTATTTGATAAAGGCATCCCATCGCCCATTGCAGATGGTGCGGAATTAATTTACAATTACAAGTTAATCAAAGCAGACTATACTAATACCCGCAAAGTATTGCAGATTCAAGTATCGCCCAAAAACCCAAGAGACTTGGCTTTAAGCGGATTTATTTGGATCGAAGATACAACCGGCGCTGTTGTTAGGGTTGCGGTAGAAATTACCGGTGCTTCTAACCTCAATTACGTAGAAAAACTCAAGTTTGCCCAAGAATATGAGCAGCTCAAGGAAGGACCATTCTTTTGCACAAAAATGCGCGTGATGATGGATATTGGCGAACTTTCAAAACAGGCAGCCGGCATGGTTGCAAGCACCACAACTACCTACAAAAATGTAGAAGTTGGGGTAGCATTCCCTCCCCGATATTTCGACAACCGAATTTCCATTGAAGCAGGTGCCAACGCCAAACAAGACACCTTCTGGGAGGCCCATGCACATACCCAACAAACTGCTGAAGAAAAGCGAATTGCTTCAAAAATTGACACGCTAAACAACCTTCCAACCGTAAAATCATATGTTGATTTGGTAAACTTCTTAGTGGATGGTTATCAACGAGTTGGCATCATGGATTTTGGGCCGTATTACACGTTGTGTAGCTGGAATATGCTAGAAGGTGTGCGTTTCAAAATGGGTTTCAGAACCACCCCAGCCATTTCAAAAAATTCTGTAACAACAGGTTTTGTAGCTTATGGTTTGAGTGATCAAATGTGGAAATATGGCTTCAATACCGACATCTACCTCAACCGAAAAAACTGGAGTAAACTGTCCTTAATGCATCGCCGAGATGTAGAATTAATTGGTATCACCGATAACGATTTGTACGGCCAAAGTTTGTTCACCGCCTTCAATTTATTTGGATCCATTTACCTGAATTTGACAACCCAATCGCGCATCAGCTACGGTGTTGATTTGAGGCCAGGCCTGCGTGTAACCGGAACCGTGTACCACGCCAATTATGTTTTTCCTCAAATAGGGCGATTTAAATTTCTTTGGTACGACCATACCAACAACAGGGCATTATCCAACGAATTAACCAATACCAACGCTTCTATCGCCATTGTGTATGAACCAAAAAGTTATTCGTTGAAAACAGATTTGGATAGAATGACTTTTAGCGCACCCGGACCGCGTTATCAATTGTTATATCAAAAAGGAATTCCAAATGTATTGGGAAGTCAGTTTAGTTACGACAAAGCCGTTGCTTCCTACACCTACACCAAGGTTTGGAGCATGATGGGTAGAAGTATTTTCTCTATTGATGCAGCCAAAGTTTGGGGGTTGTTGCCTTACCCTTTGCTTACAGTTTATGTTGGAAACCAAAGTTTCATGTACAACCGATTGGCCTACAATCAGATGCGCAACTTTGAATTTGTTTCGGATCAAAGTGTACAAGCAGGATTTGAACATCACTTAAACGGATATTTATTCAACCGAATTCCCCTTGTAAACCACTTCAAATTGCGAGAAGTGATTACCAGTAAGGCCATTTACGGCACCTTGCATAACCACAACAAAAACGTAATTCCAACGGCGTTGGTTGATCCTGAAATTTCCGAATTTAAAACTTTCACCAAAAACCTGCCTTATTGGGAAGTGGGATTTGGCGTGGAGAATATGTTCAAGTGCATTCGATTGGATGCCATTTGGAGGGTTACCTACCGAGAACCCAACTCTCCCCGAAATTTTGGTATAAAAGCCAGTTTTAGCATGTCGTTCTAACCTCGCTATTCCCTATTTTTGTAGGAAGATGCTTCAATTTCCTACATTTACCGCCTATGGCGCGGCTGGCAGAGTTACCGGTTCCAAACATTTGATTACAACCCCTGCAGGCACCCGATTGTTATTGGATTGCGGCTTGGTTCAGGGTGAAGGTCCTGAAGGACAAGAACTTAACCGTCATTTTGGATTTGATCCACGCGAAATTGACAAGGTTATTTTATCGCATGCTCACATCGACCATACCGGGTTGTTACCAAGGTTGGTAAATCAAGGTTTTCAGGGCGAAATTATTTGCAATTCGGCTACGAGGGATTTATGCGATTTGATGTTGGCCGATAGCGCCCACATTCAGATTGCGGATTTGCGTTTTGTAAACAAACGAAAAGAAGCGCGTGGCGAAGAATTAATTGAACCATTATATGATGAGGCCGACGTTGAAGAAACATTGAAATTATTCCAAGTAATTGAGGATGAAAAATGGTTTCAAATTGATGAGGCAACAAGATTGCAAATGATTCCTAACGCCCATATTTTGGGCAGTGGTTGTTTGCATTTTGAATTTACCCAGCCTGACGGCGAAACCACAACATTAACGTATACTGGCGATATTGGCCGTCCCGATGATCAGATTTTGGAGGGCCCATTCCCATTCCCACAAAGTGATTATATCATTTGCGAAAGCACTTATGGCGATCGTTTGCACGCACCGAGCAAGGATGCAAAAGAGATTATCTACCAATTGATTGAGCGCATTTGCGTTGAAAAACAAGGCAAGATCATCATTCCGGCATTTTCTATAGATAGAACCCAAGAGATCGTGTATTTATTGGATCAATTGGCGTTTGAAAAGCGCTTGCCGCATATCCGTGTTTACGTAGACAGTCCGCTGAGTGTAAAAGCTACTCAGGTTATGGCGATGCACAGAGAGAGTTACAACAAGGCGATTTTGGATTATATTTCTAAGGATGGCGATCCATTTGCGTTCCCTAATTTAAAGTACATTGCTAAGGTTGAAGATTCCAAGGCGATAAACGAGGAGAAAGGTCCTAGCATCATTATTTCGGCCAGCGGCATGGCAGAGGCAGGCAGAATCAAGCACCATATT
>JAGKXC010000042.1 GCA_021151535.1 Sphingobacteriia bacterium
TTTAACAACTTCGATGAAATTTTTTATGACACAAGAAGAATTTGAAAAATGGTTAGACGATCAGGTTTCTGCTTACACAGAAACGATGGAAGATATGCAGAATCAATTTCAAGCAATTATTGATGCGGCGCAAGAATCAAAACTTCAGTTGGAGGCGGAAATAGAAGAATGTAGGACTCAGTGTAAGGACAATATGGAAAGTTTGGAGGCTGAATATTCGGAAAAACAGTCAGAACTAATTGAAAATGGCACTGATTTGATATCAAAACTTACAGAATTTGTTGATTCTGGTTCTGAGCAATTAGAGAGTTTGGAGAAAGTGATTGAGGAGGTGAATGAGAAATTTGAGGCAATTGAAGAATTATTGGAAGACTCTCAAAAGAACTCAAATCAAATTGAGGAATATGAAAAAGATACTCAGCAGTTTATTGCTGATATTTCTAAGAATAAGGAGGAATCTGAAGAGTTATTAGGAAAGATTGGAGATGATAAAGAGGAGAGTGAGAAGTTCTTGAAGGATATAATGGAGTTTTTGGAAAAATCAGAGCATACGTTTGAAGAAATCGAGGAGATTGAAGAGAATGCGAAGCGAGAATTAGCCGAGATTGAAGAGATAGAAGAACAAGCGAAACAAGAATTTGCTGAAATAGAACAAATAGAGGAAAACGCACAGCGTGAGTATGCTGAGATTTTAACATGTAAGCAAGATTCCTTGGCAATACAAAAGGAAATTGAACAAATTGAAACAGATTCTAGTAGCTTAAAAGCGGAGATTGAACAATTGAAGGCAGATGCTACTGTTTTGCATAATGATATAGAGGAATTAAAGAAGGAGTCTGCTGATTTACATGGGGAGATAGAGAAGTTGAAGGAGGAAACGGATGACTTTAAATCGAGCGCGGAGGAGTCGGCCAAACAGGCCACTCAATGTGAGGCGGAAGCACAGGGTGCTGCGGAACAGGCTCAATCTTCGGCTGGACAGGCTGAATCGGCCGCTGGACAAGCCCAAGGTGCTGCCTCTGAAGCCCAGTCGGAAATTCAAGGATTCCATGATTCAGCAGTCTCATGTTTGGAGTTGATTAATGGAATTCATGATGAATGCACAAGTTTGTTGGAGCAAATCACACAAATCCATGTAGGAGCCACTGAGATTTTTGAAGCACTTCAACAGTTATATAATGAATGTGAGGCAATTGCCGCTGAAATATATAACATATTTAATAGCTGTAAAGACGTGTATAACCAATTGGTAGAATTGGTAGATGAGTTAGATACGTATATTGATAGTCTGCAATCTAAGCAAGAAACATTGGATCAATTGGTTTCTCAAACAGAGGAGGCAATGGGTTCACTTAGTGAAATTATTTCCAAAATAGACGAAATTGTAGATAAAATTAAAGAAAATGAGAAAGCGGTTGAGGATGCGGAAAAATCAGCTTCAGAAACCTTGGAACTACTAAAAGAAATCATGGATGAAGCTAAGAAATGCCAAGAAGCAGGTTGTGAAGCTGCGGGTAAAATTGGAGAATGTGAGGAGAATGCATCTAAACTATTAGAATTAATTACTACTTATCATGAATCAAGTGAAGGCATATTAAAAGAATTGGATTCACTATTAACGGATTCTAAAAAGCAGGCAGAAGACGTTTTAGAAGAAATTTCCGATGAGAAATCCAAAGCAGAGGAAATAATTAAAGAAATTTCAGAAAATGAAAAATCATCTGCAGATAGTGCAAAAGAAGCTGAAAGAAATTGCTCAGATGCGGAAAAATCTGCGGAAAGAGCGAAGGATTACGCAGATGACGCCGCTGAGGCAGCTAGGAATGCTAGAAATAGTTTTTAATTAAGAGAACATGGAAAAAAACATTAATTCAACAGAATTTGGCTCCTCTGGAGGGATGGTGATAAATGCAAACGACGATAGTTTGACTGCAGTGAAAGAGCATTCAAATTATATTGTGGAACGAGTAAAATCAACCGCAGAGAAAGTGGGAATTCAAATTGCATTTTCAACTAAAACCAAAATTGTTAAGGAAAAAAAGTTATCAGGGAATCGGAAATTTGTTAAATATGAAAACAAGGTAAATGTTCAATTCATGGATGATAAATTCAATAGTGAAAAGCTTGAGCTTGAAGATCAGTATAACAATGGCAATTCATCGGTAATTGATTTTGTTAAGGGTAAAATTCGGGGATGTGTTCAAAAAGACATTAAATCTGTTACAGATCCAAGTAGCCTAAGTAAACCCGCTTGTATGTGTGTTCGGGGCTAATAACAAAAGGGTTGGAAATCCAACCCTTTTGTTAACTAATATGAACTATACAATTTAAAATTGTCAGAATAGATTTAAGAAAACCTACTCTGAACCTTAAAATCCACCAATTCTAGAAGCCGCCATCTGCGCCTCTCTTGCCGCTGATTCCGCTCTGCTTTCAGCTGCCTCTGCGCTATCTGCACTTTGTTTCGCATCTCTTGCATCGGCAGAAGCTGTTTTTTCTAAGTCGGAAATTTCTCTGGTTGTACTCTCCGCATCTTTATGCAATGACTCGATTTGTGAAAGTAAATTATCGCAATCACTTTTTAAGGTTTCACAATCATCTTTCAGTGTAGAACATTCATTTTTCAAATCTGTACAATTATCTCTTAAACCAATATTCTCATCTCTTAAACTTGTGCATTCATCTGTTAATGAAACGCAGTTGGCTTTCAAATCTTCAATATCTACTTTTAAGCTCTCAGAGTCAGAACGCAAATCTTCAATCTCAGCTTTTAATTGTTGAATTATACCTAACAATTCTCGAGATTGGCTTTCGTAATCAGTTACAGTGTTTAATAAGGATTCAACCTGATTCCTCATGTCTTCACTTTGCGATTTTAATTCTGCAATATTGTCAGAATCCTTCTCTGCATTGGTTTTGAAATTGGAAATATCTTCAAAAGCAGAATTACTGTCGTCTCTTACTTTCTCAATGTCTTGCAAACTATCTTCAATTGACTTTTGCGAGGTTTGGATAAAATCATTAAACTCAGATTGGGATTGATTCGCATCTTCAACGATTGCATTCAATTTGTCGGCATTTTCTGAAGCAATCTCTTGAGCAGAAGTAATCTCCTGAAGTTGCATTTCAGATTGTTGTACCAAATCTTGCAGTTGAGATTGCGTTTCTGATTCGAGTGTTTGAATGCGGTCTACGCTTTCTGTAACTTGATCTTCACTTTGGGAAACAAAAGAATTGAAATTCTCTAGTTTTTCTTGAAAATCGGCGATAATAGAATTGGACTGATCCATAGTTGAATTTTTGTTATTTCAAAATTTAAAAAAATCGCCCTAACCTATATACCCAAAAATTGGTATTTTATACGATGTTATTAATGATTGTACTATCAATTAATCTTTTTTGTTTGGTTAGATAATTATCTAGTTCATCATCCACGCCAAAAGATTGTTCAATTTCTTGCCCTGTGTTTGGATCAAATGCGGTAATCAAAACAACGCCATCTTCTGTGTTTGTAATAGAGACTTCAATGGGATAGTTAACCCGATTGTTGTGAATGGGTCCAATGTTCACTTTTCCTATAAAATGAATTGCGGATTTTTCATTATCGTATTGATATACTTCTAATTCAATATGAGTTTGATTAGCGCTGCTTGTATAATAAGTTCTCGTTGCTTTAACGGGAAGAGGTAGATTTTTCCTTATTAATGTGTCATATTGAATGGTTCTAGATTCCGGATCGATGGTTTTAATTCCAATATTGTACCCCGTAATTCCCATAAATTCAGGTGGGATATTATATAATTCAGCACTTCCAGAAATTTGTGCCCCGTATATGCTGGCTCCAAATGCCACGGCTTTCATTGGCTCGTGATACATAAGTTGTTGATTGGGTGCGGTGAAAATTTCTTTTAATCTTTCCCTTACATAGGGGATCATGGAAGAGCCACCAACCAACAAAATGGTATTTACATCTGTGGGTTTTAAAGATGCGCCTTTGATGCATCGAAGCGTAGATTCGATGGTTTGGTCAATGGCATGTTGAATACTGCTTTCAAAGGTTTTACGGTTGAAAATTATCTCAATAACGCTATCGCCCAAAATAATTGTTTTTCTGATGATCGACGCTTGCGGCATGGATAATTCAATCTTTACTTCTTCCGAAATTTTGCGAAGTTGCAACAGATTGATGGCATTTAATTCTAGTTCTCTGCCTTTGATTTTATGGAATTGATGCAAAATATATTCGCCAATTTTTTCGTCAAATTCTTTCCCCCCTAGATCTGTAATTCCCTCTTTTGCTAACACATAGGTGCCATTGCCGTCCATACTTAACAAGGTGGAGTCAAATGTGCCTCCGCCCAAATCGTACACCAACACAATTTTATCCAAAACCTTGTTAACTACCGTATAATGTAATGCCGCCGCTACAGGCTCTTCTACCAAACCAAGAATGGGTAAATCGGCTAAAGCGCCTGCATTGAGAACACATTTTCTTTGGTTATCGGTAAAATGGGCAGGCACTGTGATTACAGCTCCAGTTATTTCCGTAGGATCAAAATGTTCGAAATCGTTTTTAATTTTCTTAAGAATTAGTGCACCAAGCGTCTCGGGATACCAAGGCTGTTGATTCCTGTCGTAAGAAACAGGTTTCGGAGTTCCAAAATTTCGCTTAAAAAAGCGTTGAACAGGCAACTCTGGGTTTTGGGCGATTAAATCTTCAGCCATATTTCCCACAATTGCCGAACGATCAGCCAAATGAACTACAGATGGAGTGGCAAAATAATCTTGATCACTTGCGTCCGGCACCAATATGGGTCTGCCATCTAATCCAAGTTTAGAACCCAAAGAAAATGTTGTACCTAAATCAATCCCAATGATCATACTTTTCTTCTTTCTTCTCTTTCATTTCTAAGAATATTGCTATAACTGGATTGCAAATCAGAAATGGTGCGTGAAAGGTTTCGTTCCAATGGTTGGAAATTTCTTGATGCAGACTCTAATTTCCTTTCATTTTGATCATAGGTAGAAATAAGTCTCTGGTTTTTCTTTTTCTCTTCATCAGATTGTGTTAATTGATTCTGAGAATAAGATTTTAATTGATTTTCAACCTCTTGTGAAATATTTTGCAATTGGGTTTTGAAATGGTCTGTTAAGGTTTTGAGCCAATATCTCTGCACATCTGAACCAACATCTTTAACAAAATTGATCATGGCTTCTGTAACTTTCTTCTGCTCCTTTTCTTCGTTTTCAAGCCTTTCCTTATTTACATTTTTATGTACGTTTAACACCCCAATTCCAAGTAAAACAATAGATAAAGGAAGTGAAACATACTGATATTGTTTGATTACACTTGAAACACCAAACATGGATAAGAACATAAAAAATGTCATTTGGAACTTTCTCGCCGCATTGAAGTATTCCATCGGACCTTTGAGAGCTGCGATTCCTGAATAATTGGGCGATTTGCTTCGTGTATAATGCAAGATTTGCTGAAAATCTGATTCTGTTAGGTATTTAATATTTGATTTTTGGTATATGTAATTGTGTTTTTTAAATACTGCCTCAATATCTTTCTCTATCTGATGGAGAGAGTCTAATTGAATTCCTATATCCGTGATAAAACGTTTTAAAAGTACCTTTTCAAGATCATTTTTGAATTCTGATAAATAGTGCTCGTCAATTACCAATTCAATATTTTTGATTTTTACAACTTCCGCGATGGGGATAGAATCTTCATTGAGTTGATTGAGTAACATTAAGAATTCAGAATTTCCGATGCTTAAGAACTGCTCATAATTACTGTTGATGCTTTTATCGTAATGGTTGTTGTATTGAACAACAATGTTTTTTATGGATTGGATAATTTCTGAAGGGTTGAAGCTTCTAGAATCGCCAATGGTTGTAAGCCTTTGTTGAATTAAATTTTTCTTGGATTTGGAGTTTTTTAACTCTTGTTTTAGTAAAGTACTGCCCGCGCTTAGTATTTTTTGGATTTTATTAAATGCAATTCTGGTTTGATACAAACTTCGTTTTTCCGAATTGCAATTTGTTAATATCTCTATGATGTTGTTTGGGCACTCTTTAAAGGAATCCATTTGTAGCACATCCTTGCCTAACTCACGAATAAAGCCAGCGGGGTAATGCGATTCGTTGGTGATGATTATCCACTGGAAATCTTCAATACTCAATCTAATATGGTCAACTTCAGATTCTGAAACTAAGCTGTTTGTATGAATAATGAGAATTCCAGATTTGATTTGATGTAGTTGTTTGGGTGGGTATTGCTCAATGTTAGAAACTGAAAGTTGGAAGTTGGTATCAGGAATTTCGATTTCGATTTGCGTATTGTCTTTCAGTAAGTTAAAATGATTTTCGTTTAATTGAACAGGCAAACATTGTTGGATTATTTGATTTGTTTCAACGAGATTTTGATCCTGAAATTGGATAAATAAATCAATATCATTAGACAAATATTCGTTTGCAGTTGCAATGGCATTCAAATCTTCAAGTAAATTAAAAAGTGTAGCCTGAAGCCCATTCTCATTAATAACTTGAGAGATTTCAGCTATGCTTTTAATATACTGAGCATGGAATAAATTTTTCAATTTCATCCTATTGCGTGATTACGAGTTTATTTTCTTTCCATTCATGCAACCATATTCCTGAGTAAGCTTGGATTGGATTTAAGGGAACTTTCGAGATTGGATCAATCGAATAAACGATCAACCCATAAGACAAAACGCTTCCATCCCAGACTAATTTGCCTTCCTTGTATTGGTCGAAGTTTACGGATTTACCTGGTTCTATATAAACTACATCATTTCCAACAAAACGTACCAATTCATTTTTTTCATCTAAGTAAGTTACTCGCAATGCGGCAATGGCAATTTCTTTGTTTAATTGGTTCTCAATTTTCATTTTGCCATTCTTCAAAAAATCTCTATGCTTAAGTAAATCTGCATTCTCATTTTGAACTTTTACCATTTCTTGCACTTCCGTTTTACCCTGAAAATAAAGCATTACGGCTAAAGTAGTAAGTGCAATTAATACAGCAGTAACACTCACGAAAATTGTTAAACTAATACCTTTGGTAGCCGGTGGTTTCGCTTTGTTGTTTTTTTGATTAGATTGTGCTTGCTCTTGTTTTAAATTTTTACCAGCAGTAACTTCATTTTTATTGAATTCTTGGTGTGAAACATTTGAAGTTGGTCTCGAAGATGGCAATGAAGAATTGTCTGCATGACTGGGTTTGCCAATATTGAGCTTTGAATAAGCATCTTCGATCTCTTGGAGGTTTTTTTGGTAAAGTTTTTTTAGCGCCGGAGTTGGTGCATTTGTGAGTCTAATATTGTAGTCGTCGTATAATTCTTGATAACGTTTCTGAATTTCACTAGGAGTAGCTTGTTCGTTTAATCCCAATATTTCTAAGGGGTTAACTGTATTTTCTGCCATAATTTTGGTATGTTTTTGTTTCATTCAAATTTCTGCCTAAAACCACTTGAAATGACGTACCAAATATTTGGTATTTTTAGTTTTTGCTATTGTAACTGCTTCGTCACACCATAATTTTGGTGTGACTTCTATAGGGAAATTGATAGTTAGCAGCGAGTGAAAAGCAAAAAATACCCATATAATTTTGGTTTAAACAGATTGAGATTACTCACAATGGCCATTGTTCTAATGTTAGGAATAATGATGCCTCAAATTGCATCTTCTCAGGCAATTAATATTGGAAGTCCGCCAGCTAAACCTGCGCCAAAACAACCTAGTGCTTATCGCCCGGCAACGCCAAAAAAACCGGTGTCATCAACGCCTTCAAAACCTTCTTTACAAAAAACACCCACACAAATTCGTTGGTATGGAGAGAATACAGTAAACCTAATTTTGTCTTCTTCTGAAGTTGGTCGACATAGTTTTTATCTAAAACCCAATATTTTCAATTCCATAGAATTGCCAGTAGGAATTCATGCTGCAACAATAGAATTACCAAGAGTTAAATATCAGGGGAATGATTTCTTATTGATTGACAACAGCATTTTCTTGGTTGAATTTTGGGTTGCGGATGACGGGAAAACGCTTCTGTTTCAAACGTTCACTTCTGATGAGTACAAGCAACATTTGAGAACTATCGCCCAAGAAGAGAGAAACAATTTTGTAAATAAGAATATTACCCCACTTGTTAGGAATATTTCATTGTCGTCCATTAGTACCATTAATTTTCAAACCATTGAGAATATTTCTGGAAAGATCCAGGAAATGGCAGATAACAATTTGGTAAATGCGGAGGAAAAGCTGGCAATGAGTAATTATTTTTCGGCTATAAGAACATTGTTAGTAGTTTACAATGAATTGGTTTTGGCGAAATCCTATAAAACATTTTATGATAATAGTGCCAATTTTGGGTACATAGAGAAGGTTCAAAATCAGATAAATTATTTGAGAAAGTCGAATGAAATTTTGAAGCAGGAATGGTTGGAAAATCTTTGGGAAAATGAAATTGAATTTAATGTTTTGAGCGGTATTAAGAGTGAAATGGATAGGCTGCCTAAATCGCAAACTGAATTTGCGGCAGTGGTGAGTAAAAGAAAAATTGCATTGCAAAATGAGCAATTGGAGAATCAAAAAAAGGCGGAAGCTCAAGCTGAATATGAACGTAAACGAGCAGAAGAAATAAGGTTGGCGGAGCAAGCTCGACTTCAAGAAATTGAGAGAATAGCGGCTTTGGAAAGGGCGGAAGTTGAAGCAAAAAATGCCCGGACACGTGAATTTTATCGTCATTCTGGAACGTTTTTGGGCTTGAATTTGGGTGCTACTGGCATTGGTCTGGTTGGCGGTGAATTAGGTAAAATGTATGCCGATGAGCGAATTGGAGTGATTGGGTTTATCAATTTTACAGATTCAGTGAAGCATTATGGCATGACACAAATGGGAATCAAGGCCGCATTTTATCTAATGGAAGGATTATATGCTACGGCGCAGTTTTCAGGTGGAATGTATAGCCATTATGAAGGGCAAAATTGGATTTGGAATGGGAATAATTGGGTGTTTAGCAATGATCTAACAAGAAAACCTATGGCTGGAATAGGATTCGGTATGCTTTACGCTGAAAATAAAATATATGGGGGAGTTTCATGGGATTTTATGTCGAATTTTAATGGAATTCAAGACATGAAAAAATCTACGCTTTTCAAATTTTCATTGGGATTTAGGATTGGGTATTAAGATATGAGATATTTCATTTGTTTGATTTTGGTTGTTCTGAGCTCTTGTTATTCCTCAAATCGATTTGTGATGAATCCTAATTTGGGGACGGCTGTTCTTAATGCTTACGTTGAAGACGAAGCTAATGTTCCGCATTTTAGCGATTGGAGTGCGGCTGAGAAAAACAATCAAGATTTTTTAAATGCTGCTTTGACGAAATCCAGCGATGTAGGATTATTGAAAATTGATAAAAAGAATGTAAGTCCGGTTTTTGATCGCCACAATTTTCCAATTTTTGGGAAGGTAGAATCTAAGAAATTTATATCCAAAAGGCTACCACGAAATTCAAATAAATTCATGGTAGGGAAAAAACCAATGCCTACTGAAATAGTAAAGAAAAACACAGATAATAGAGCCAATTATGTAACATGGTTTGTGTTTGTTTTTGGATTATATATCGGCCTGTCGGTACTGCTAGTTGGTGGTATTCCTGTGAAATCAATTTTTAGGGCAGAAGCTGTGATTACTACGCTTTGGGTATTACAAGCGTTTGGTCAAAAAAACACACCAGGTGATTCAACATTCGCCATGTTGCTAGCATTCTGGGGTGGGATTTTGGCGATGATTCTTTGGTTGACTTTATTAATTGGACTGTAATTCATTATATTGTCTATGTCTCGTAAAATCAAGGTTGTATTTTGTGATGATCACCAAGTGGTGATAGAGGGGCTCAATTTGATTTTTGAAAGAGAGCAAGAAATTGAGGTATTGTCTTCTTTTAAGGAGAAATCAGATTTAGTTCATTATTTGAACAATAAAAATTCCTTAAAACCCGATGTAGTTGTTGTTGATTTTCATGTTGGTAATATTGAATTTGGTTCTGAATTAATTCAATCAATTCAGGGTTGGAATAGGTATCGATGGATATTGTTTTCCTCTTTTGTTGATGATTTTATGGTTTTTAAATCCAAGAAAATGGGCTTTCAAGCCTGTTTTTCAAAAGATGTTCCCACGAATTTATTGATTCATACAATTCTGAATGAATCTAGTGAATTTGCTTCTTATCCATTATCTGAATATAATAGTAAGCAAAAGATGGAGGAATTGTTTAATGCGTATAATTCATTAACTAAACGGGAGAAAGACATCTTAAAGGTCTTAACCATGGGAAAGCCTTCGAAGGAAACGGCCTTGCAATTACATATTAGTAGGTACACACTTGAAACCCATAAAAAGAATATTTTCCGCAAACTTGAAATAAATAGCTTACCTGAATTAATTCGAATTGTTGAGGATTTTAAGTTGTTTTCGATCTAGGTGTTTTTATTGCCGTTAATGGCTCAATTAAAAAAATCGTCCTTTTTTTAATTGATTTATATACCTCGAAAGAGGTATATTTAGTTATGTATTATTGAAATTGGGTAAGCAATTGATATATTTGGTAATATGCGTTATTTTAGAATGAAATTTCCCGTTATTCTTTTTGTTGTTTTTGGGATGGTTATGTTTTTCGCAGGAGCTTGTAAGCCAAATGAAGAAGTAGCAAGTAATGGTTCATTTAATGAGCATTATTCTCAGTTGAATTATCAGGCAATCATGATTGATTCGGCTCATAGTAAATTGTATTTGGCAAATAATTACTACAAACTGATTAACGGAGATACTGCAGCTGATTTATCCAATAAAATAAAGCAAAATATCAAGTTTGATTTACTGATAAATGGGGTGAAAGTGCGCGATGGAGTTAAATATTTGCAGGACGGAAAAGAAACTTTGGTATATGATTCAATGGGATTTAGTTGCAAGTTGAATACCTATGATTTTGCCACAAATGTTCCGAATACAGCTGATATTCCAGTTGTACAGTTCGGATACCCAACCCCAGGTGGAGATTCTATGGTAGTAATTTTTTATATCGATGTGTTGGATAAAAATGATTTCACAAAAGGCGACCGGTATATAAGTTCAATTCGTTTTAAAACACCCAAAATGCCTGTGGATGAATGTTTGATTTCTTGTAAATCTGACCTACTTCCATTGCATTCCACCTTTCAGTTTTACAGTAATTCTACTCCAACGCCGGTGGCTTTCTCTTGGACTTTTGGCGATGGCGGAAAATCATTCGCCGCAAATCCTGAATACATATATCAATCAACCGGTAAATATACCGTTGTGCTGGCTGCAACTTTTGCGGATAGGAAGGTGCTTTGCGATAGTATGGAAATCGAAGTGATTGATAAGCCTGATTCCGTTTTCATTACTAAAATTGAAATGGTGGATGTGAGATACAATAAGATTTTTGATTCCCAAACTGCTTCACAATTGCCTGATTTGGTATTTAGATTTTGGAATTTAAATGCGTTGAATGAGTACACCAATACAATTAAGGATGCCAAGGCTGGAATGGATACGTTAGAATTTAATATTTCAAGTCCGATATTTTGGTTCACTGAGCCTAATAAATTTACTTCGTTTAATGTGGGGTTGCTAAATGAAAATATTAATACTGATGGCGACACACAGAATGAGTTGATTAATTACATAGATATTAAGCCGCGAATTTTAGATTTTGGAAAAGGAAAGGTGCGATGTTCTACTGTTGATAACAATACAGATCTATCCAGCGAATTCTGGATTTATTATTCTTGGAAGTAGCATTTTGGCTTCTAATTCTTTGGAATTGAAATCAATTGAAAAAAACCATTGCGAAGTCAATGGGTTTATAGTGAACGAGTTGACCCTGAAGGAGTAGTGGGGATTTCTCTTTAATCGGCTTCTTATTTGGAATTTTTCCAAATAACTTGCGTAGAATGATTCTAAATAATAGATTTGCGTCATGAATCTAAGACACATTGTATTTATTGTTTCGTCAATTTTGGCAACAGCAACTGCCTACGGTCAGATCCTTACCAAAGAAGATAGTTTAGCCGCCAATTTGAATTTCAAATCCAACACCAGTGTTTTGTCTGGATATGGAGAAGTGTTTGCCAATGTTAACGGCAGGTATGGCACAGGAACGGTGAATGTTGAGAGAATGGTAATGTTCTTTGGACACCGTTTCAATAAGAATTTTCAATTTTTCAGTGAGTTGGAATTAGAGGATGCCATTGTTGGGAATGGAAAGGTGGGCGCATTTTCATTAGAGCAAATGGTATTGAAGATGAATTTGAATCGCCAGCAATATTTGTTAGCGGGCTTATATATTCCAAGATTAGGGATAATCAATGAGAATCATCTGCCCACTACGTTTAACGGTAATCAACGAAATCGCATTGAAACCATGGTTATCCCAACCACTTGGCGAGATTTGGGGGTGTGTTTATATGGTCAGAGTTATGCAATACCGGGATTAAATTACACATTGGGTATTAGCAACGGATTGAATGCTGAAAACATGAATTATAGCACTGGAATTCGTGGTGGAAGATTCAATGGAAGTATGGCAAGTTCAAAGAATATCGCCATAAATTCTTCTTTGTTGCAGTATTATAGGAATTTCCGCTTTCAATTGGCCGGATATTACGGAGGAAGTAACCGATTTGGTTCTATCGAATCTGATTCCATTGGGTTGAAATCTGGTGTGTTTTCCAATCCCGTTGCATTGGGTGATTTTAACGTGCAATATTTGGGTAAACGATTTACTGCCAAGGCGTTGGCGACATACATTTCCATTAAAGATGCCCAGTTTATTAACCGTGCATTTGGTAAGAATCTGGCAAAATCGATGTATGGCGCTTATGTGGAGGGTGCGTACAATTTATTAAAGCCATTGGAGGGCGATTTGTTCAGCAAGCAGTTGTGGTTGTTTTCAAGGGTAGAGCAATTGAATTTGAACTATAAAATTGCTGAAAACGGAATTTATGATGATTTTATGAAGCAGTTTTCAGTTACATCTGGAATAACATATAAGCCAACTCCTGGCGTTGCTATAAAGTTTGATTGGCAATATTTGCACACAGGCGATCGCAATATGGCCTTGCATGTGGTGAATCCATTTGATCCACAGCGTCCATTTTATAACAACAATCACTTCTTTAATTTGGGCTTGGCCTACAGTTTTTAATTATGAATCGCAGAGAATTTGCAAAACAATCGTGTATCCTGTGTTTCGGGGCGATGATTGGTGGGATAGCGTTGGAGTCTTGTGCTGTGATGCCTTCCATTGTGATAAAAGAGAAACAAACTGTTATTGAGGTACCAAAATCAACTTTTGCAGATTCCAAAATACTTAGGGTAAAAACCATGTTCCTAGATTATGATGTTTTACTTGTAAAAGAATCTGAGGAAGTTTATCAGGCGATTTATCTGCGATGCAGTCATCAAGACCAACCTCTTTCTGTGATGAGTGATGGCTTAACCTGCAATTCTCATGGTAGTAGATTTGATTTTAAAGGACAGGTAATTAAAGAGCCAGCTATAGAGCCATTAACTCGATTTAAAACAGAAAATAGCGCTAACTTAATTAAAATTCATATCGATGAAAAAATATAATCATGCTTGGGTAATTTTCGTTTCTATTTTATTGGGTTCTTGTGAATCTAATCAAAATCAAATTCAAGAAAATGTATCACAATTAGCGAATGAATGTGTTCAGGGCGTAATTAACCATACAATTATTCCTACCTATGATAGCATGACGATTGAATCGGAGCGTTTGGCGTTATTATTGGCAGAATTCAAAGCAAATCCTACTCAACAGAAATTAGATAGCATAAGGTTACAATGGAAATTGATTAGGGAAACATGGGAATTATCTGAAGGATTTTTATTCGGTCCGGTGGCAACTGAAAACATTGATCCAAGATTAGACACATGGCCAATAAATATCCAGGATCTTGAAAATTTACTTCAAAAACAAACCGTTTTTAGTCAAACAGATTTGAATCAATTTGAAGATGGATTAAAGGGATTTCACCCATTAGAGTATTTGCTTTGGGGGAAAGACGGGAATAAATCGGTTTCTCAATTTGATTCAATTCAAATTAATTTGATGATTGCATTGTCTAATGACATTGCTGGATTAAGTAGGAGTTGTAGTTTTCAGTGGAATACAAGTTTTGCTAATGAATTTCAACTAAATAGTAAGGAAGCCATGTTGGAAATAATTGGTGCGATGCAAGGAATTTGTTCAGAAGTTGCCGAAGGGAAACTTGGTGAGCCATTTGAACTAAAAAATGCTCAATTGGAGGAATCTCCATTTAGTAAAAATTCTTTGGAAGATTTCAAAAATAACATGATTTCCGTTCGAAATGTTTACCATGCTAGTTTTGTTGGCGATGGAAAAGGAGTTGCGGATTTTGTTAAATTTTTCAATTTGAGTTTGCATAACAAGATAGAATTACAACTGAAACTCAGTTTACAAGCATTAGATGCAATCAATGTTCCTTTTGGCGATGCAATTCATCAACAACCAGTGGCAGTAAAAAACGCAATAGATCAAATCGCGGCGTTAAGTGAGATTCTTGAAACTGAATTATTGCCATTGGTGCAGGATAGATTGTAAATATTATGGGAAAATTTCAATACATTTTTGGCGCTTGCTCATTGTTAATTGTTGCCTTATCTTGTAAGCAAGAAGATACAGCAACGATAAAAGATCACGAATGGTATTCGGGAGGGAAACAAACGGTTTTTGTTCATGGATCAGGTGCATTTTCGCAGGTTTTCCCCAATTTAACTGCTGAAAAGTTAATGTTGCATGATAGGGGCGATAAGTTATTTGAGGCTACATTTAATAATGATCCAACTACGCGTTTTTTTGGATTAGGACCAATTTTTAATGCAGAATCATGTGCCGGCTGTCATGTTGGCGATGGCAGGGGTAAAGTGCCAGTAAATGATGGAGATCCGATGAGCACTTTGTTGCTGCGAATCGCACAAATGCAGTCGTTGGATGGGGGGAAGCCCAATCCATATCCCAATTTTGGTGGGCAAATACAGCACCGTTCCATATTGGGAGTGAAAGCAGAAACTGATATCCATGTAACATTCACGGAACAGCAATTTTTCTTTCCTGATGGAGAGGCATACACTTTGAGGCAACCACATTATCAGTTTGTTAATGCTTACAAAGACATGGCGCTACCATTTATGTTAAGTGCTAGAATGCCATCGCCCGTATTTGGATTGGGATTGTTGGAAGCTGTACCTGAAAGTACGTTGATGGGTTGGGAAGATCCTTCAGACGCTGATGGCGATGGAATTAAAGGCAAGAGGAATATTGTTCATTCTGCTTTAGGAGGGGATTGGGCAACGGGCCGATTTGGATGGAAAGCAGGTCAACCATCGGTGATTGAGCAAACGGCTGGCGCTTTAAACCAAGACATGGGGATTACAAGTTTCATTTTCCCTACGGAGAATGCTTATGGACAAGAACAGATGTTAGGAATCAATTCAAAGAAAGAAATTAGCGATAGTAATTTGGTGGCTTTGGCATATTATGTTAGGAGTTTGGCGGTGCCTGGAAGGCGAAATGCAGATGATGTTGACGTTTTGGAGGGTAAGCGGTTATTTCAGCAAATTGGCTGCGGTGGTTGCCATAAAAGTGGCTATTACACTGGGGCTAATATGATTGACCCGGAGTTGAACTATCAAAAGATATATCCTTACACGGACTTATTATTGCACGACATGGGTATTGGATTAGCCGATGGTTATGTTGAATACAAAGCGGGTGGGTCTGATTGGCGAACACCACCATTATGGGGTATTGGATTAACCAAAATGGTGAATGGCAATCAACATTTCTTGCATGATGGTAGGGCTAGGAATTTTGTAGAAGCAATTATGTGGCATGGAGGTGAGTCTCAAAAATCGGTAGAAGGCTTTTCTAAATTAAGTGCTGATGAAAGGGCGAAAGTGGTGAAGTTTTTGAATAGTTTGTAGGGTTTACTTTCGTCAAAGATGGTTTGATTTTATTTGCTTAAATGTTAGATATTGTTATACAGGAAGTACTTTCAAAAAACAAATGCATGTTAGTAGCTTGAGTTTGGAAAAGAATACTATATTTGAGGTGTCTTAGTTAGGTTTACTTAAATAATCTCTATAGTTTCTTGGATAAAAATATAACATGAATCAATCTCTAAGTTTTACACTTCTAGCTAAAATCTTAGTTACTATCATCGGTTTGGTAGTAGGTACTTTCGTATTGGTTGCTAAATCCTCTTATTCAAGATCAAACAAGTATTTGGCGGTCATTATTTATATAATTTCATGGTTTCAAATCCAGCCGGTTATATATAGCCAAGGTTTGCTGCGATCTTTTCCTTGGTTATATGGTATTGAATTGATTGCATTGTTTGCATTGCCACCAATCATGTGGTTGTACTTTTATTTCAACAGAAATTCTAATGCAAAATTCTCTTGGAAACTTGGAGCCATTTTCATCCCCGCTGCCGTGTATTTTTTTGGTTGGCTTAGGTATGCATTACTATCTCAAGAAAGCAAAGAATTGTTTATTAGCAAGATGTTGGTGACATCTGACTTTGGGTTAACGGTTTCATTGTTTGGATTTAACTTCAAATTCATATTTACAGTTTTGTTATTTTGGGTGGGTGCATTTCTAATTTTAATAGGCAGGGAATTGTATTTCTTGTATAAAATTGATGAAAAAGGCAAATGGGATGTAGATCATTTAAAAATGATGAAACAATGGTTAACTGGCACCTATGTTTTAATTATTTTGGTTGCAATATCATTTTTCTATAATTTTTATAATCAAGCGGTGTTGGAAACGGGCCGTTTTGTTCCGCATGTTGGTTTTACTATTTTTAGGGTAATACTGTTAAGTGCATTCATGTTGAGAATTGTATTTTATCCTGAAATTTTATTTGGAATTCCTCAAGCCAAGTTTAAACGGAATTTAGGGCAATTTGAGTCAGCTGAAAATATGAAATTGAAGGGGGGAAGTGAGAATATTTCATTTTTGCCTCAAAAAGAATTGGATGATGAAATTTCAAATTCTGAATCAATAAAAACCATTTCGGATACAAAATCTGAACAAGCCTTAGAGAATAAGGAAGAGACTAATAACGCTGAGGAAAAATCCGAATTGGGGTTGCCTAATGATTTGGTTTCACAGTATTTGGACAATATAGATCAAATGATTTTTGATTCTAAACCATTTACGGATCCTGAATTTACATTTGAGAAACTTAGCCGCTTAACAGGAATTCCCAAAAGTCATTTGAGTTATATTTTGCGTTATCATTACGAAGAGACTTTCGTTGAGTTTAGAACCCGGCTGCGGATTCAAATGGCGCAAGATTTGATTGCAGATCCATCTAATAAAAATCTAACATTGGAAGCTATTGGCGAAATGGTAGGTTTCCCTTCTCGATTTACCTTTATTAGGGCTTTTAAAAAGATTACCAATCAAACACCTGGTGAATTTTTAGACAACAAAGGCAAATAACGTCCTACATCATTATTTTGTTGTGTTGCAAAACTTTGGTTTTGTCAATAAAACTTTTCTTTTTCTGTGTTAAAATTATGAATTTTACACATATGCAATTATGAATTACTCGAAGAGTTAATCATCTTTGTTTCATGTATTCCATTACTTGTTTTCGAAATATAATATTAATTG
>JAGKXC010000043.1 GCA_021151535.1 Sphingobacteriia bacterium
TGTATTCGATAATATCCACTTTAATGGAACCCACTCGGATGGCGGATTCAATTCTCACGGGAATATGATTTTCATCGTCGGTTACCCAAACAGTCATCGCATCTGAATTTTTGAAAACCCTATCAACAACCAATTGGGGTTTAATTTTGATACATTTTACTTTACCGATATCGGTTTTGATAGTTTCTCTTCCTTTGAAAGTTACATTTAGGTTATACACTTTGTTATCCAAATAAACATTAATTGGGAATTGGGTACCATCAACTGCTGTTTTGTAGTTGAGATTACGCATGTAGTAGATAGCGGAAGCCACGTCTTGAGTATAAGCGGGGATTTTCAATTCTCCTTTGGTGTTGCGAAGTTTGGCATTTTCATGGTCGTAAATGGCCAAATCTTGGTTGAAGTAACGGTCTTCGCGAACGGTTTTGGCGTAACGCAAAGGAGCTTGAGAGCCTTGATCTACCCAGCTTTCGAATTTATCTCTCACTTTATAGGCCCATTCAAAACTTTTTACGGTTTCACCTTCCACGCGGAGGTTGTAGGTATTTTTACTTCCGATGAGGGTAGACTGTGGGGCAACGTTCATGCTTACGATTCCAGCGTTTACAGCGCCATAGTGAATGCGGTATTTTAGGAATTCACCGGGCTGATAAGCGTTGTTATTCATGGTGCGAAGCGCATTAACGGCATTTATATTGAGTTCACCGTTATTGTTCCAAGATACTAATGAAAAAACCAGTGCCAGGGCAGCGGTAGGAATTGCGAAATGCAGAATTGATTTTTTCATGGCGATAATTGTTATTGTTTCTTCAATAACACAACAATTATGCAAATCCCCCAAATATGAAAAATTAATTTGCAAAAATTGCCAAACGGGGGAGGGAGTAAAATGTTTAAATGATTGATTTGGCGTAGATTTGATTTTCAATTATGGATTTAAAACCATTAACGCAATATGCCAAAGCTAGCGGCTGTGGATGCAAGATTCAACCAGCGATTTTATCGGAAATTTTACAAGGATTTACAGTTTCATCGGCAGATTTCCCGCAGTTGAAGGTAGGGAATCATTCTGGAGATGATTGTTCGGTTTGGGATTTGGGCAATGGCAGTTATTTGTTACAAACGGTTGATTTTTTTACGCCATTGGTTAATGATGCTTATACTTTTGGGAAAGCGGCGGCAACCAATGCGCTGAGTGATATTTGGGCGATGGGTGGTAAACCTATAATGGCCAATGCTGTGATGGGCTGGCCAGTAGATGTATTGCCAATTGCATTGGCCCGGGAGGTTTTACGCGGCGCCAAAGATGCTTGTTTTCAAGCAGGTGTGGCATTGGCTGGAGGACATTCCATTGACTCCCCAGAACCTATGTTTGGCTTGTCGGTAACGGGCTTGGTTCAGGATAAAAACTTGAAAACAAACTCTGGCGCCGCAAGTGGTGATATTTTGGTTTTAACAAAGCCTTTGGGTATCGGAATGCTGTCTGCAGCACATAAACGCATGTTATCCAATAAAGAACAAGACAATGCGTTATTTCATTGGATCACCAAGCCCAATTCGGTGGGCGCAGAAATTGCAGAAATTGATGGCGTACATGCCATTACGGATGTTACAGGCTTTGGATTTTTGGGCCACCTATTGGAACTCTGCGAAGCGTCACAATTGTCGGCGGAAGTGGAGTTTGCACAATTGCCGTTGATTCCTGAGGCGGTAAACTTGGCGGCTCAGTTTGTATTGCCCGATAATGCTATGCGCAATTGGAATGCTTATCAAAATGAAATTGAGCTGAATGATCAGGCGGCTTTTCCATGGATCGTAGATCCACAAAGTAGTGGTGGTTTATTGATTGCTATGGATCCAAGTTGTTTGGAAGCGGTGAATCAAGTTATGGAGAAAACCGGCAATGGTATTTGTAAGGTAATTGGAACCTTGGGTGTAAAATCTGAGGCCAATAAGCGAATTTTGTTGAAGTAGTTGGGGTGTTAAAAAAGATGGTGTAGCAGCGCTTAATTCAAGATGCGAAATAGGGTGAGGCTTTTATCGTGAATCGCCTGAAGCTGAAAACAAAAAAAGCACTGGAAAATCCAATGCTTTTATCGGGTATAGTAAAATATTTTTAAGCTCTGTAAGTAACAGATTTTACCGCTTCTACAATTTTTCTAACATTTGGCAAATACGCATCAACGAAAGTTGGCGCATAAGGCAAACTGGTATCCAATGAAGTTACGCGGTGGATAGGGGCATCCAAATAATCGAATGCTCTGCGCTGCACAATATGGCTAATTTCTGAGCTGATGGAAGCCAAAGGCCAAGCTTCTTCAACGATTACCAAACGGTTGGTTTTCTTCACTGAAGCAATCACAGTATCGTAATCAATCGGTCTAACGGTTCTTAAATCAATCAATTCTGCGCTAATTCCATCTTTTACTAATTCAGCAACAGCATCGTGGCAACGCAACATCATTTTACCAAAGCTAACGATAGTAACGTCTGAGCCTTCTTGTACCACACTCGCTTTGCCAATTGGAATCAAATATTCTTCTTCTGGAACTTCTCCTTTGAAACCATACATTTGTTCACTTTCCATGAAAATAACTGGATTCTCGTCGCGGATAGCACTTTTTAACAAACCTTTTGCATCAGCAGGATTCGAAGGAACAATTACTTTCAAACCTGGCGTGTTGGCATACCAGTTCTCATAGTTTTGAGAGTGCTGTTGCGCCAATTGACCTGCGCTACCGGTAGGACCGCGGAAAACCATTGGACAAGTGTACTGACCGTTACTCATGCTATTCATTTTCGCAGCAGAGTTGATCACCTGATCAATTGCAACCAATGAAAAGTTGAAGGTCATAAATTCACAAATCGGTCTTAAGCCATTTGCGGCAGCGCCAACAGCGATACCAGCAAAACCTAACTCAGCGATTGGTGTATCGATGATACGCTTTGCTCCGAATTCGGCCAACATACCTTGGCTAACTTTATAAGCACCATTGTATTCGGCAACTTCTTCGCCCAAAAGGAATACACGCTCATCACGACGCATTTCCTCGCTCATGGCTTCGCGTAATGCTTCACGGAATTGAATTTCTCTCATGATTTCAATAAGAATTGAAGCGCAAAAATAATGGTTTTCTTTGAAATGCTTAACAAATCAATTGCTTGTGTAAGTTTTATTTCAAACGTCTACTCAAGATATCGTCGATAAAAGTAAATAACTGCCTCGGACCCATTTTTCGCCATAGTAATTCATCCAATTGTCCGCCAAAATTCAAGTAATAATCGATGTGGTACTGTTGAAACTCTTCCACAACATGTTCTCGGAAATTAATCATTGCAATCCAACCTTCTTCTACATCTTGAAACCATTCTTCGTAATAAGAATCGTCAGAAGCATGGAAGTTCATCACATTTTCGCCCAGAAGCACAAACTTGTTAATGCCTTCAGCCATCATCACTTCAAGAACTTCGCGTTTGAGGTTCATGATGTCGTTATATAAGGCATCATTCCATTCTCCGATCATTTCAATAATAGCAAATTTATCTTGGTAATCAGCGAATAAAATCTTGATATACAGCGTATTAGATCCAAAATGATCCCATTGGGGATGAATCAAATAATTATAAACTGTTTTATCATAGTAGAACTCACTGTACTCACGATTAAAAAATGGCGAACGCTCGTCTTCGGCAGCGCTATACTGATTAATCCAAGCAAAATGAGGTTCTAAATCGTGCATAATATGGAGCTTTTGCGGTTTAATGCTGCCAATTGGCTACAGAAAATGCAATTTCGCTGCAAAGATACATGCACAATTTCAGGTTGAGTAATGGGGTTTTAAATTGTTACTCGAAATTGTACCTTTGAAATGTTGTCGCAGCACAAATCATTCATAAAAAATCTATTTTGGTTGCAGTTTCTGAACTGGCTTATCAAGCCTATTTGGATCTTGTTAATTGAAAGGGAAGTCCAGTTACAATTGGGCGATTTGGGCTATGGTGAATACGCCGTACACCTCAATTTAGGGACCTTATTTGCTGTTCTGCTAGATGCAGGAATCAACACATATATCTCTCGAGAAATTTCGGTGAAAGGCAAATTATGGGATCTAAAAAGGATCTTGTATTTGCGTTTAGGATTGGGCGGCGCTTATGTGGCGGCGGTTTTTCTGTTCGCCTTTTTTCAAGGGCAAATTAGTTATTCCATTCTGCTGATGGTAGTTGTAAATCAATTGCTTGCAGCTTCAACGTTGTTATTTCGGGCAATTTTACAGGGCAAACACAAATTCGTTTGGGATAGCATACTCAGTGTTACAGATCGTTTTGTAGCCATCTTTACCTTAATTTTCGTATTCGGTTTACTGGGCGATGGGTTACAAGTTCAATCAAAAAAAATTGAAACAATTGGGGTTGAAGCGGTAAATACAGATGTTACCAATTCGGCTGTTGCCAATTCGGAAATTTCTCAGTCCTCAACTTTAGTTTCCTCAAAAATAGTTGCCAACGGATCAACAGAGGATTCTCATTCAGATTCGCTGGCAATTTTAAAGGCCACAGGCGATCAAATTACCCATAAAAATGCCCTTTTAGAATCAAGTATTCTTAAGTTTTTATTGGCTCAAATGGCGGGTTATTTGGTGGCTGTATTGCTGGCAATAGTATTTGTTTGGCGTTCAAAAAATACGGATGATACAATTGAGGAAATAGGTCCAAACGAATTTCAACCGTGGCTTAGTTTAACAGATTGGTTGAAGCAAATGGGCTGGTATGTGGCTATGGGCTTGGCCATGAGTGCGTTTACCCGATTAGATGTTCAGATGTTGCAGTGGTTTACCACCGATGTGGCCAAAGATCCAAGTTTTCATGGTGCAATTCCTGCAACTGCCGGCTTTACCGAAAATGGTTTATATGCAAAAGGTTTTCGATTGTTGGATGCAGCTTTGATTTTTAGCTCAATGCTATCGGTTCAATTGTTACCTATGTTTAGTCGTAAATATGCCATAAAGGAATCTCTTCAAGATTTGGTGTGGTTGAGTTTTAGAATTGTTTTGGTTGTTGGGATGATAGCCGTTTTCGTGGCTTATTTTTACGGAAAAGACTTAATGCAATTGTTTTATCATTTGCAATTTGATGCTGAAGCACATAATGTGGGCATGCTGTTTTTTGGTTTTATGTTGGCTTTTATGGCCATGAGTTCGGTGCATGTTTTTGGAACATTGTTAACTGCAATGGGAGAAGTAAAATGGCTTACTGGCTTAGCTTTTATCTCATTGATATTGAATATTTTGGTAAATTTTCTGCAAATACCACAACTGGGGGCCTTTGGTGCGGTTGAAGCTTGCATCTCCACCCAATGGTTTTTTGCTATTGCATGTATTTGGCGGGCAAATAAAAGAAAGGGATTTGATTGGACATGGAAACAATGGGAGTTCTTGATTTTTACCATCCTAATTTTCGCCAGCGTTTTCACTGTTATGAAACTCGGCTTTCCCTATTCTGATTTGCTCATTGCACTTCCAATGACAATATTAATTGCCTTATTTCCTACTATATTGATTGGCTTTTCTCAAGAGATAAAGGCTGTAAAATCGCGGATTTTCGGGCGATAGGGATTAAACTTTACGAATTCTTCTCGCCTATAAATCTTATTACTGAACCTTTTCCGCAATGACAATCACCTTCGTTTAAGTCGATGATTTCTTCTTCCAAGTAAAGTACATGGAAATTTGGGAATTCCTCTAAGATATCTTCTTTAGAAACCAACATGCTTAATTCTTTAGGACCGCCAACTCCGGGATATTGCGCCTGATAGGCAAGGTGATTTTTGGAGAAGGCTTCAAAAATGATGAGCCCCTTTTCTTTCAGCCAGTTTGCTGCTTGGAGATGCACTTTTTTGCGCGTGGCATCATCAAAATGGGCATAAATGAACACGGCGCCATCAGCGGAGTTGTCGGGATATTCGGCGCTGCCTCCATCTACCACCTGATATTCAATCGCACACCCTCTGTCGGCAGCCAACTTTTCCGCCTTCCTTTTCCCTTCTACGCTCTGGTCAAATGCCTTCGCCAACATCCCTGTCTCCCCTGCAAATACCGCATTCCTTCCTTCACCCTCCGCTGGGAAAATAATTATATCGCCCTGCTTGAAACGATAAATTTGGTTCTTAAAAAATTCATTTGGCGCTATACCGTAAGCGTAATTTTCTAAACTGTATCGATTATCCCAGAATTCTTTCATTATATTTTATCTCTAAAAATAATTCAATATGCGAAATTAGCCGCAAACTAATTCTTGTCGTGTGATATATGTCACTGTGTAATTCCTTAGTATCCCTTTGTTTTGTGTGAGACCCCTAAATAATTGACTCTCTATGAATATCAAAAAACAAATTTTAATCATTGGCGGCGGAAATGCTGGTATAAGTTTGGCTTCACAACTTCATATTGCAAATAAAAACTTACAAATTGCCATCATTGAACCGTCTGAAAAACATTATTATCAACCTGCATGGACGTTAGTTGGGGCAGGTGTTTTCGATCCCAAGAAAACAGAAAGAGAAATGGTTTCTGTGATGCCAGATTTTGTGGATTGGATAAAAGATAAAGCTGTGGGCTTTGAACCTGAGAACAACAAAGTTATACTGGCTGGTGGGGCAATTGTGGAATATGACTTCTTGGTGGTTGCACCGGGTATCCAAATTGATTGGAGCGCAATTAAAGGGTTAAAAGAAAATCTGGGTAAGAATGGTGTATGTAGCAATTATGATTTCAAAACAGCAAGTTATACTTGGGAATGCTTGCAAAACACAAAGAAAGGCAAAGCGATTTTTACCAATCCACATACTCCCGTTAAATGCGGAGGCGCACCCCATAAAATTCTGTATTTAACTGCAGATTATATGAGAAAACAAGGTCGTGAAAATGATGTTAAATTGGAATATTGGAGTGGCGGTGGCAGATTATTTGGTGTAGAGCGTTATGAGAAAACTTTATTAAAAGTGGTGGAGCGCGGACATATAGATTTGCATTTTCAAGTAAAATTGGAAGAAATTGATGGAGAAAATAAACGCGCTAAGTTTGTGGGTTTTGGTGAGAAGAACAAAGGCGAAGAAACTTGGGTAGATTATGAAATGATTCACGTTGCACCTCCGCAAAGTGCTCCTGATTTCATTAAAAATAGTAGCTTGGCCAATACTGCTGGTTGGTTAGAAGTGGATCAATATACGCTTCAACATGTGCGGTATTATAACATTTTTGGATTGGGAGATGCTGCAGGATTGCCCACTGCAAAAACGGGTGCAGCAATCAGAAAGCAAGTTCCTGTGTTGGTAAAAAACATGTTATCTTTGATTGACGGTGGCGCTATGGTGGCTCAGTATAACGGCTATTCCTCTTGTCCGTTAATTACCGGTTATGGCAAATTGGTGATGGCTGAATTTGATTATCAAAACAATCCCCAAGAAACATTTCCGTTTGATCAATCAAAGGAAAGATGGAGTATGTATATTTTGAAACGTTATATCCTTCCTTGGTTGTATTGGCATAAGATTTTACCAGGGAAAATGTAATGAACCAAAAATTATCCCAATAAAAAAATCCCGCCACCCGCGGGATTTTTTATTATTAAAATAACCAAGCCCAACTTAGTGAAGATGTGATTTCCAATTTTGGGGCATCTTCATCATACTGCTGATGAAATGGTTTACTGATTTTAAATCGCATATAGGATTTGCTCTTAAACCAATCAATTTGAAACCAATATTGCCATTGTTTTCCACCTGTTTCTGTTAGCGTTTGATGAGACTCATTATCTTTTTGCCAATGATCAAATTGTATACCTAATTGCGGATAATAAATGCTTTTTTGATTTTTCACAGCGTACATTAACGCTGCTGCCAAATTTTGTCGGTTTCCAAAACGATAGGAAAGTTCATTTTGTGTGCTAAACTGTGTATTGACAGTTGTGAGAAATGCCCAGTTGTTTATTTTACTAAGATATGTTGCACCAAGATCAAATTGCCAGGACCCTGTTCCTGGTTGCAAATGAATGGGTAGTAGTTCCTTTTCAGCACCCAGAGTTTGGTATTTTCCAGTGGGTAACTTCACAGCGGCATTGGCAAAAACCAAATGTTTCCATTGGTCTGAAAATGTATAGTTTCGGTTATCGTACAAGGTGTAAATAGATTTCCATTGAATATCGCCCAATGAAATTTTTTGGAATGGAGCATCATAAACTTGGAATCGATTCACTGATTTTAACGGCATTTGTAAGGTATTCAATAATCTTGGTATTGAATCCCATCGCCAGCCGTACTCAACATCAATTGATTGTACCACATCCCAAGACTTGTTGCCGCCTGTATTTGGTTGTATGTAATGTTGATAGCGATATTCAGTAAGTAAAAAATTGTTGCTCAATGTTGCAATTTGGCCGAAGCCGTTGAAACTGCTCGAAGCGCCACATACATCGCATGACTTAGCTTTATGCGCAAATTTGAATTGACTAGAAATAAGGACTAGCGTAATTATGGAATTGATGATTTTGGAATTTTTCATGTTTGTTAAATTAAGTGAGGGGAATTTTCCAATGCTTTCCATTGGAAGAGTTGGAATGAAACGTTGGAGTTTAATGATCTAATCATTAACGTTTTTGACGAGAAAACGGACTAATTTCCGTTTACGTACTTAGATTCCTTTAACAAACTTGGGGAGGATGTTCAATTGAAGTAGAACAATTTTTCAACTTTGGCATTAGGTAAAAATGGCTCAAAATTTCACTTTTTGATTGGGGAATACTGAGAAAATGAAATTGACAATGATCCAATAAGAAGTCCTCAACAACGATTTGAATTGGCTTTTCTGTTGGTGTTTCAGGTTGGTTTACTTTAGCTAATGCTTGATTTAGCTGGCAACTACCTTTACAACAGTTGTTAGGAATATTTTTTTGAATACAATTTTCTTTGGCGATTTTATCTCGGTTGATGTAAAAATTAAGAATTACACCTGATTTATATATGTATGGCCATGAGAAAGCAAATAGCAAACTCCATGTTATCCATTGTTTGATGGGCAATTTGGGTTTTACATATAAGTAAGGGTAGCTCAAGCGCTGATTTGAAAAAAGATCACGCGTAAAGTGGGAATTGTTTCATAAACTGATGCACTTCTTGTTTTACTTCCATTAGAACTGCTTCATTATCTGTATTCATGAGGGCTTTATCGATGAATTGGGCGATTATTTCCATATGTTCTTCTTTCAGGCCTCTTGAGGTAATGGCTGGTGTACCTAAACGAATTCCCGATGTTACAAATGGGCTGCGGGTTTCGAAAGGAACTGTATTTTTATTAATAGTAATATCGCATTTTACCAAAGTATCTTCCGCAATTTTACCCGTGAGTGTATCGCTTTTGGTACGGAGATCGATAAGCATCAAGTGATTGTTGGTTCCTCCTGAAATAATAGAATAACCGTGATTTACCATAGCTTTTGATAATGCCTGAGCATTGGCACCTACTTGTTTCATATAATCTTTGAATGACGGCTGTAACGCTTCGCCAAAAGCAACGGCTTTAGAAGCAATTACGTGTTCCAAAGGGCCACCTTGGGTACCTGGGAAAACAGCAGAATCAAGGAGTGCACTCATCATTTTGATTTCTCCTTTGGGTGTTTTATCGCCCCATGGATTTGGGAAATCTTTGCCCATCATGATAATACCACCTCGTGGGCCACGAAGGGTTTTATGGGTAGTAGAAGTAATGATATGACAATATGGTACGGGATTATTCAGCAAACCTGCGGCGATCATTCCTGCAGGGTGAGAGATATCTGCCAACAACAAAGCGCCCACGTGATCGGCAATTTTTCTTAATCTTTCATAATCCCAATCTCGGCTGTAGCTGCTTGCACCACAGATGATTAATTTAGGTTGTTCTTTTATAGCAATTTCCTCAACACGATCGTAATTAATTAAACCTGTTTCTTTTTCAACTCCGTAGAAAGAGGGTTGGTACAATTTACCGGAAAAGTTTACAGGGCTGCCGTGTGTTAAGTGACCACCGTGGCTTAAATCAAAGCCTAAGATTTTATCGCCCGGCTTTAATACTGCTAGCATAACTGCTGCATTGGCTTGAGCACCGGAGTGGGGTTGCACATTGGCCCATTCCACACCAAACAATTGTTTGAGGCGATCGATGGCGAGTTGTTCGATTTGATCAACTATTTGGCAGCCACCATAATAACGTTTTTTGGGTAATCCTTCGGCGTATTTATTGGTAAGTACGGACCCCATTGCGTCCATAACTTGCTGACTAACAAAGTTTTCGCTGGCGATTAACTCGATTCCTTCCTGCTGTCTTACCAATTCTAAATTAATTAAATCAAAAACCTGCGTATCTCTTTGTTGGTTCATGTTGCAAGTTTACAACGGATTTGGGAGTTACAGAAGAATTTCTTTCTTAAAAATTGCATTTCTTTATGAGTATTCATTGGTATTTATCGGCTGCCTGATATGGAAAAAACCAATCGAATTAAAGGGGTAATTTTTCTAATTATCAAAGGGTTAACCATAATAAAACATGAGAATTTTGGACAGATGAGCAATATTTCTTTGAAATTGTTGAAATTCGCTGATTATTTACCCATGAAAGCTAACAAAGAATTTCTTAAGAGTGCCGGAATTTTCCTGCTGTTTGTAATTGGTTTTTGGGCCATTGCCAATTGGTATTTGAGTCCGGCTAATAATGGTTATGCTTTAAAACAAGGTGATATGCAACAAGTTCGATTAATGAAGCATGGAGCCGACCAAATTAAGGAGCAAACGGGGCATTACCCAATGTGGAATGATCGTTTGTTTTCAGGAATGCCATCGAGTTTGATTACGGGTGTAGAGCAAGGAAGTTTGCTTTTGAAATACCGTGTAATTGAGTTATTTTCTATGGTAAAATCGCCATTTAATTTCTTGTTTGTGGCGATGATCAGCATGTTTGTATTGCTTCTGAGTGTGAATGTGAACCAGTTTTTGGCGGCTGCAGGTGCCATTGGTTATGCATTTATGACATTCTCCATATCGAGTTATGAAGCTGGTCACATCACTAAAGTACTTTCCATGGGCGCGATGCCCGGTGTTTTTGCAGGTTTGGTTTATTTAAGCAAGCGCAAGTATTTGTTAGGTACCGCATTAACGGCCTTTTTCTTTGCCACCGTTGTGATGTACTTCCACTATCAGATTGTGTATTATACGGCAATAATGATGGTTATTTATTTTGTTGTTCAGTGGGCGATGGCTATTTATGCTAGAGAATTTAAACCCGTATTAATTGCTTCAGGATTAGCGATTTTGGCATCGATTTTAGGAACTTTAACTTGTGTAGGGAAATTAAAAGACACCAATGATTATGCAAAGGAAACCATGCGTGGTGGATCTGCTGTTGCAGAAGATGGTGCGGGCAAAGCCACAGGTACCCAAGTTGGTAAAAAAGGTTTGGATATCGACTATGCTTATGCTTGGAGTTATGGCATAGATGAAACTTTCACATTATTAATCCCTGGGTTTAAGGGTGGTAGCTCTGGTGAATTGGTTTCTGATGATCGTTTTGGTGAAGATGTTCGTTTGCCATTATATTTTGGTGACTTGCAGTTTACTAGCGGTCCAGTATATGCCGGTGCAACCATGATGGGTTTATTTATCATTGGACTGGTTTTGGCATTTAGAGAATTCAAACGACAGCCACACGAAGCAAGTACACAGTTATTTTTTGCTTTGTCTATGTTTGGCTTAGTAACTTTTGTTGTTTCGGTTTTATTGAGTTGGGGTAAATACTTCCCGTTGAACAATTGGTTGTTTGACAATTTGCCATACTACAATAAATTTAGAACTCCGATGATGGCTTTAGTTATTGCTCAAGTTGTAATTCCATTGGTTGGATTTATGGGTCTTGGTAGATTGATTGAAGACGTAAATAAAGGTTCTTTGGATGAAAAATTCGCAAAATCATTCTTGAAAAATGCGATTATTGCGGTAGTTGCAGTAATCGGAGTTGCGGTTTTGTTGGTTTTCTCTGGCGATGTAAATTCTCCGAATGACACAGAATTATTAAAGGGAGAAAATGGTAGAGAAACAGTTAATGCGGTAAGAGAATTGAGAAAAAATTTGGTAAATGGCGATATCATGAGAAGTTTATTCTTGATGTTGGCGGGGTTGGGAATAGTTTGGGCTATTATGAAGAAGCAGATTAATGCTACCTTAGCTGGTACAGTGATGATTGCGTTGGTTGCCTATGATATGATAGGTATTTCTAAGCGTTATTTAACTGATGAAAACTGGGAGGAAGCTGAAACGGAAGAGGCGATTATGCCATCACCTGGCGATGATGCCATCAAACAATTAAATGTAAATGATCAACGGGTAATAGATTACCGAGCAGGAATTAATCGAACATTCAACGATAATACTTTGGGCGCCTTCCACAGAAGTATCGGTGGTTACCACCCTGCAAAGATGAGTCGTTATCAAGATGTAATTTCAAATTGTATAGGTTCTACGGGACCAACAGGTAGTGGTGATTTGATGAATAACCATGCTTTGGATATGTTGAATTGTGGATTCATTTTGGGTATAAGCCAAGATGGGAAGCAAGAAATTCCTGTAACCCGTCCAACGGCTTTGGGACATGCTTGGTACGTGGAAAGTATTGTTAATTCACCATCTGCCAAACAGGCATTGGTTGATGTCAATACCAAAGACGTGAAGAAAAATGCGATTTTCGACCCTGCGTCTGAATCGCCAGAAAAGAAAAACTTCACATTGGATTCAACAGCGAAGATTACTAGAATTGTTTACACCAACGACAGCATTGAATATGTTTCAAACAATGCGAATGAGGGATTAGCGGTATTTAGTGAAATTTATTACAACCAAAAAAATGGTGCTTGGAAGGTGTATATTGACGGTTTAGAAGCGAAATCTTATCGTGCGGATTATATTTTGAGAAGTGCAATAATTCCAGCTGGTAAGCATAAAATTTTGTGGAAATATGTGCCTGAGGATAGATCTAAGTGGGTACAAATAGAAATGGGTTCATCTTTATTGATTATTCTGTTGATGTTGGCTCCATTGGCGCAGACATTGCTAGGCAAAAAGGAAGAAGCTGTCTAAGGGTAGGAGAACTTTTTAGATGAAGTTATTCTCCATCATTACTATCAATTACAACAATCTCAGAGGATTGCGTCACACTGTAGAATCGGTGCAGATTCAATCAAATTTTGAGGAGTTACAATGGATCATTGTTGATGGTGGCAGCACAGATGGGAGTGCAGAATATATAACAGAGACTGCAGTTTCTATGGCAAGGCGCGTTGAAATTATTAGTCTTTCGGAAATGGATAAGGGCATTTACGACGCGATGAACAAAGGTTTGGCTTTGGCAACTGGCCAATATGTTTGGTTTTTAAACAGTGGTGATTCATTGCATAATAGTTTGGTATTGAGTAAGTTGGCAGATGCTTTACGAGCAACAGATACATTGCCGGATGTAGTTTATGGCGATACGATGTTTGTAGACGAGGATCGCAATGAATTGGGATTGATAAGCAAGAAAAAACCGCAACCGTATCCTAAGCGCTTGCATGGTGGTAGTTTTCGTTTTGGCATGAATATCTGTCATCAGAGCTTTTTGGCAAAGCGAGAATTATCTGTGGATTATAATCTAGAATACAAACAGGCCAGCGATATCGACTGGATTATCGGGGTGTTGAAGCGATCTGGCTCTTCCCTTGATGCCAAGATTGTAATTAGTGATTTTGAGATAGGTGGGAGCAGTTCTCAAAATACGAAAAAGGCATGGAAGGAGCGTTATAAGGTTTTGGAGAATCATTACGGTAGGATACCAAATTTCTTTGCTCATATATGGATTTTTGGAAGAAGAGGATGGTTTTCTTTGCAAGAAAAGTTATTTGGGAAATAAGAGAGTAATTGAAAAAGAATAAGAAAAATGAGCAATACGGATAGGGTAGATAAAAGTTTATTTGAAGAATCACATTATTTGGGAAAACCGGCTGATGCAAATGATTTGCTTGTAAGTAGGAGGATAGAATTGCTACATGCCTTTGCACCGTTTTGGGAGAATTCGAATAGAAGTAAATTGTTGGAGATAGGATGCGGGAATGGGAATACAGTATTGAGGTTAGCTCCAGACTTTGAAAAGGCAGTTGGCTTGGAGTATGCGGCTGTACATGAATCAGAATTTTTGGAATTAAAGTCTGAACTATCAGTACATAATGCTGATTTTAAGGTTTGGGATATACTTAGCGGTGGATTTGATTTTGAAGGTGGATTGGCAGATCGATTGGTAAGTTTTGAAGTAATTGAGCATTTGCCATCAGAAGATGGGGTTGCCAATTATGCCAAAAGTTTGAAAGTTGGTGGAATTGCGGCGATATCAGTACCCAATAAATGGTGGATTTTTGAAACCCATGGTGCCAAATTGCCGTTTTTACCTTGGAATCGTGTGCCGTATTTTAGTTGGTTGCCTACTTTCTTACATGAAAAATGGGCACATGCGCGGATTTACACAAGAAAGCGTATTGAAAAATTACTTGAAAAGCATGGATTTGAGGTTTTGCAAGTTCAATATGTTACAGCACCCATGGATGTGATCAAATGGAAACCACTCCAACATTATCTAAGAAAATGGGTATTTCGCGGAAATTCTACTTCTAATCCATTTAAAGCTGTTAGCATATTAGTATTTTGCAAAAGAATTCGTTGATAATGTGCATTAAGTGTTCTTGGTGAGAAACATTAATTGAGAAAATCATATATGAAATTGAATAAATTTATCCTTTTGGGCGCAGGGTTGGCAATGATTGCAACCGCTACGGCTCAAGAAAAAAAGCCAGCGAAAGACTGGTACCATGCGAGACCTACCAAGAAAAATATGGGTATCGCCTTAAACGATGCTTACGCATTGGGAATTCCTGCAAAAAAAACAATTGTAGTAGCAGTAATTGATGGTGGTACTGATATCAATCATCCAGATCTTAAGGATGTTATTTGGCATAACCCAGGCGAAATTCCGTTCAATAATATAGATGATGATAAAAACGGATATGTAGACGATACTGTGGGTTGGAATTTCATTGGTGGTAAAAGTGGCAATGTTGGCAAAGACAATTTGGAAGCTACTCGAGTTTACAAGAAGCTAAAAGAACAGTTTGCAGGTATGACTGATGAGCAAATTGCTGCTCAACCAGAAGGTGCTTTATACAGTAAGTTAAAGTCCGACATCGGAACTAAGTCGATGATTTACAAGAAATTGTATGAGACTTACAAGGAGATGAATGAAAACTGGTCAGCCATCGCCGTAAAAACTGGAAAAATCAATCCTACTGCTGCTGATGTTGAGGCGGTAACCATTTCTTCGGAGCAAGAAAAATACAAAACCTCTTTGGTAAAGGCTTTGAAAAAGGCAGGTTCATTTTTGGAATTGAAGAAACAATTAAATGAAGCCATTGAGCAATTAGATGGTATGGCAAACTACCAATACAATTTGGATTTCGATTCACGTGTTATTGTTGGCGATAACTATGCAAACTCACATGAGCGTTTTTATGGAAACAACGATGTTGTAGGTCCTGATGCATCTCACGGAACTCACGTTGCAGGTATTATTGCTGCAAAAAGGGGAAATAATGTAGGTATGGACGGTGTTGCAGATAATGTAAGAATCATGGTTGTTAGGGTTGTTCCTGATGGCGATGAGCGCGATAAAGACGTTGCCAACGGTATTCGTTACGCAGTTGAAAACGGTGCTCAAGTGATTAACATGAGCTTCGGTAAAGGCTATAAGTGGGATAAGGAAGTTGTGAATGAAGCCGTGAAATATGCTGAAAGCAAAGGTGTATTGTTGGTTCACGCTGCTGGTAATAGTTCGTTGAACGTAGATGTTGAAGCAAACTATCCTAATGATTCTTTGGGCGGAAATGAATTCGCTAAAAACTGGATCGAAGTGGGTGCTTCTCGTCCTGCAGCCAAAGAGTTGGCTACTGATTTCTCAAATTATGGTCAGAACAACGTAGATTTATTCTCACCTGGTCAGGACATTTACAGTACCATTCCTAACAATGATTATGCATATTTCAACGGAACAAGTATGGCGGCTCCAGTTTGTGCAGGTGTAGCTACATTTGTTTGGAGTAGATATCCTACATTAACTGCTGAGCAATTGAAGCAAGTTTTGGAAGGAAGTGTATATAAAATGAAGAGCAGCACAAAAGTTATCATTCCTGGTAGCAAAAAGGAGAAAGCTCCATTTGTAACAATGAGTAAAACTGGTGGTTTGTTGAATGCTAAAAATGCATTGATTCAAGCTGGAACAGTAGCTAAATAAAAGTTGAATAAAATTTAAGTGGAGGCTGCTTTCGGGCAGCCTTTTTTATTTTAAGCGGTATCCGGAATCTAGACCCTGTAATTTGGAATCTGGACTTTGTATTGAGGAAAAAGAATTGGAAAACAGGAATTTGGAATAGGGCATTGCCGCACTGATTATTGAAAATGAGTTTTCCATTCTTGCCAAAACTTGGCCATCGGGAATCCCATCACATTGTAGAAACAACCATTGATTCCCTTCACACCTACAAGTCCCATCCAATCCTGAACGCCATAACTGCCAGCTTTGTCGAACGGCTTGTAGTTGTTGATGTAATGAATTATTTCTGAATCAGTTAGGTGGTTGAATGTAACATCTGTTTTATCATGAAACACGTGGGTTGTATTCATAGATCGCATACAAACACCGGTAAATACTTGATGCGTATTACCTGAAAGTTTGCTTAACATTTCGATAGCTTCTTGGGTGTTTGCGGGTTTATTGAGAATTTGGCCATTGATAAACACAATGGTATCTGCGGTAACCAAAATTTCATTTTCTTGAACAGGTAATTGGTAATGACTGGATTTGTGTGAAGCAAGGATTATGCAAACCACTTTGAAATGGTTATCGAATGAGGGTTGTAAGTTTCAGAAGGTGTTGATGTTGGGATATGGCGGCGGCAGTGCGGCTGAGATTGTTCATCAGGAATACAATAGGGATGCGGAAATAATAGGAATTGATTCGGATGCGGCTGTTTTGGATTTAGCGAAGGAGTTTTTCTACCATCAAGGGGTGAGGTTGATGAAGGAGAATGCAGAGAATTACATTCATAGGGCATCGAAAAACGGTTGGGTGTATGATTTGGTGTTGGTAGATTTATTTGTGGATGCAGAGGTTCCCAGCTTTGTTTGGGAGGAGCGAAACCTAGAAATTTGGTATAATTTGATAGAGACAGGTGGTTGGTTGGCGATTAATACGATGATGGGGAAGAACGATGCATCGCCCTATATAACGGCATTAAAGAAGAAGTTTTCGCGGGTGGAAACGATTACAAAACACAGGGGAAATTGTGTGATTTTGTGCAGATGCTGATCTAAGTTGTAACTTTGCACCGAATTTTAAAACGATAATTACAGATATGATTAATAAAGTTGCAGTGATTGGTGGCGGTACAATGGGAAATGGTATTGCGCACGTTTTTGCCCAAAACGGGTATGTTGTGAACTTGATTGATGTGAAGCAAGAAGCGTTGGATAAGGCGTTGGCTACCATTGGTAAGAACATGGACAGACAGATTGCGAAGGGGGGAATGACTGAAGAAGCTAAGGCGACGGCTTTGGGTAATATTACTACATTTACGGATATCGCTGCGGGAGTTTCAACTGTGGATTTGGTAGTTGAAGCGGCTACTGAAAATGTAGAAATCAAGTTGAATATTTTCCGTACGATGGATGCAAATGCGCCTGAGCATGCAATTTTGGCAACCAATACATCTAGCATTTCTATTACCAAAATTGCGGCTGTTACCAAGCGTGCGGATAAAGTAATTGGCATGCACTTTATGAATCCTGTTCCTGTGATGAAATTGGTTGAGGTGATTGAAGGATTTAAAACGGATGCGAAGGTTACTGAGATGATTGTGGAGATGAGCAAGAAGTTGGGTAAGGTTCCTGCGTTAACAAAGGATTATCCTGGATTTATCGCCAACAGAATTTTGATGCCGATGATTAATGAGGCGATTATTTCATTACAAGAAGGCGTTGCGGGCGTTGAGGAAATTGATACCATTATGAAGTTGGGAATGGCGCATCCAATGGGGCCGTTACAATTGGCTGATTTTATTGGTTTGGATGTTTGCTTGGCAATTTTGAATGTTTTACATGACGGTTTTGGCAATCCAAAATATGCTCCTTCGGCGTTATTGATTAACATGGTTACGAGTGGCGATTTGGGCGTAAAATCTGGCAGAGGATTCTACGATTATTCGCATGGAACCAAGGAATTGGTAGTAGCACCCGGATTTGCAAAAAAATAGTTATCTTTGCAGCCCAATTTGGGCATAGTACGCACCGATGAAATTATCGCAATTTAAGTTTGAACTCCCTGAAGAATTAATCGCTCAGGAACCTTTGGAAACCCGCCACGACTCACGTTTGTTGGTAGTTCACAGAAAAGAAAAGCGCATTGAGCATAAGTCTTTTAAGGATATCTTGGATATCTTTAATGAAGACGATGTGTTTGTGGTGAACAACACCAAAGTTTTCACTGCTCGTATGTACGGACAGAAGGAAAAAACGGGGGCTCAGATTGAAGTTTTCTTGTTGCGTGAATTGAATCATGATTTGCGTTTATGGGATGTTTTGGTAGATCCAGCGCGTAAAATCCGCGTAGGTAATAAATTGTATTTTGGCGATGATGATTTGGTAGCTGAAGTAGTTGATAACACAACCTCTAGAGGCAGAACCATTCGTTTCTTATTTGACGGTACAGACGAAGAGTTTGATCGTGTGATTAAGAAATTGGGTGAAACTCCAATTCCAAAGTATATCACCCGTGGTGTGAAAGAGGAAGACGAAGCTTGGTATCAAAGTTTGTTTGCAAAGCAAGTAGGGGCGGTAGCTGCACCTGCTGCTCAGTTGCATATTACCCGCGAATTGATGATGCGAATGGATATTAAGGGTATCAAATTTTCTGAAATTACTTTGCATCTTGGTTTAGGCGCTTTCAGAGAAGTAGAAGTGGAAGATTTAACTAAGCACAAGATGGATAGCGAATACTATCGCATTGATGAAAATGCTTGTAATATGGTAAATGAGGCTATCGAAAACCGCAAGCGTGTTGTAGCGGTGGGAGGAAGCGTAATGCGCGCCATGGAATCTAGCGTGAGTGCTACTGCTACATTGAATCCAGGCGAGGGTTGGACAGATAAATTCATCTTCCCTCCTTATGATTTTAATATCGCTAACGCGTTCATTACCAACTTGCACCAACCTGAGTCTCCTTTGTATATGATGGCGAGTTCTTATGTAGATCACGACTTTATGGCAGAGGTATATCAGGAGGCCATCAAAGAGAAATATCGTTTCCTTTGTTATGGCGATGCGATGTTGATTATGTAACTTTTATTATTTTAGCGTGTTACGTATGTGGCCGCAAACAATTTCCCTATTCAAAATTACTCGAATCCCTGCGATTTTGCTGGTTCTTACGCTATTTTCCTGTAAGGAAGGAGCACAGCCATGGGAGTCTTTTGGAGACATAGTAACTGAAACCCGTTCTTTACAGAATTTCCATGAGGTGGAGTTAAATGGCAAAATGATTTGTTATTTAACGCAAGACACTACTGCAGAGGAATCAATTATGATTGAGTTTGGTTCCAATGTGTTGAAAGGTGTGATTTCATCAGTAGACCATGGGAAATTAACAGTAACGGATCACAACAAAGGGCGTTGGTTGCGCAATTTGGATACCCAGATGGTTTGCACCTTGAATGTACATCAAATTAGTAAGTTGCAAATTAATCATAATGTAAAACTGATTTGTTTGGATACAATTTCATCGCCCCGATTAGAAATTGGAATGATGAGTACGGAGAAGCAGCTTTTGAAGTTGAATTGCGGTGAGTTATTTGGGGGAATGAAGCAAACTGGCACGGTGGTGATGGAGGGGAAAGGGGTGATTTTTTCTTGGAGTTGCGAGCGTGACGGCAGACTGGATGCGAGGAATTTGGTTTCGGATGATGTGTATATTTGGAATTTTACCAAGCATGATGTTTGGGTAAATCCGAA
>JAGKXC010000005.1 GCA_021151535.1 Sphingobacteriia bacterium
CTTGCAGACATCAGGGTGCAAAGGTACAATCTAATTGCATTTTATTGGGGAGGTGGTGGCGCGAAATTGTGTAAAACTTTTATTCGTTAAGGATTTGTAAACCCATGGCAAGCCATTGTAATATTGCAGTATGGCCAAACACATTGCCATTGCAGGAAACATAGGAGCAGGTAAAACAACACTTACCAATATTTTAGCCAAACATTATGGCTGGGAAATTCAGTTGGAGGATATGGATGATAATCCGTATATCTCTGATTTTTACGAAGATATGCAGCGTTGGAGCTTTAATTTGCAGGTGTATTTCTTGAATGTTCGTTGGCAAAATATTCAAAAAATCCGTTCTGGGAAGAATACGGTTATCCAAGACAGAACTATTTACGAAGACGCGCATATTTTCGCACCAAACCTTCATTCTATGGGGTTGATGAGCACCAGGGATTATGAAAATTATAAATCCCTATTCGATAGCATCAGTGCACAGGTTCAAGAACCCGATTTGTTAATCTATTTGAGAGCTGGAATTCCTAAATTGGTTCATCAAATTCAAATGCGTGGAAGAGATTATGAAGATGCGATTCGTTTGGATTATTTGAAGCGATTGAATGAGCGTTATGAAGCTTGGATTTCAAGTTATAAAGGGAAGTTATTGATTTTCAACGTGGATGATATGGATTTTCAAGAGAATCCAGAAGATGCCGCAGAAATCATCAATAAGGTAGAATCTACATTAAACGGATTGTTTTAAAACTTCAACGGAGATTGTAAGAAGCAGTCTGAAAATGGGGTATATTCCCATTAGTTACTAATAGAACAATTCAAATATGGCCTTAAATCGCAACCGTTATTCAAGTATAATTGCTGTTCGCCCGGATGATTTGGATTTGTTTGGTCATGTTCACAGTTCTCGTTACATGGATTATTTCTTGGCTGCGCGTTTCGATCAAATGGGTCGATGCTATGGAATGGGTATGCAAGAATTCCTGGATAATGGTTATGCTTGGTACATGCTGAAATTCGATATTGCTTACAAGCGAGGCTTGGGCTTGGGCGAATCTGTAAAAGTTTTTACATGGTTGGAGGAATTTAATAGCTACCATGTGTTGATTAATTTTGAGATGCGACATCCAGAAACTGACAAAGTGATTTGTTTGGGAATAAGTGAGTTTGGATTGGTTTCTTTGGCTTCACAAAAAAGTATCAAAATTCCAGATTGGGTATTAGAAAGATATCAGGATGATGCACTTTGAACAACCAGGAGCCTTGTGGTTTCTGGGGCTGATTGTCATCCCCATTTTTATTCATTTATACCAATTTCATAAAACACGAATTCTTTATTTTCCAGGTGTTTTTCGATTGAAGCAACAGCTTCAGACTGCTAGAAAACAAAAACAAATCCAACATTGGTTGGTGTTGTTTTTGCGTGTATTCGCAATTTTATTTTTGGTTTTGGCGTTTTCTATGCCTTCCTGTAATCCTCAGCAAAATCAGGCTTCAGGGCGATGGATTTTCGTTTTAGACAATTCCTTGTCGATGAAACGAAAAAATGCTGATGGTGAAATGTTTGAGCAGGCAAAATCGCAATTACGAAAGGTTTTGAAACAGATTGGCAATGATGGCGAGGTAATGCTCATTACCCAAAGTGATGTTTATCAATCTGCATGGAAGAAGCCCGTTGAAATCATCCAAATGTTGGATACCCTGCAATGTTTTGATCAATATTCTGGATTCAAAGAATGGAAATCACAAGTTGAACATATACAAGAAACGGAAGGATTGGGAAAAGTATTCAAGGTGGTTGTATTTACCGATGCTGAAAAATCGGCTATGAGTGAGCTACAGACTTTTCAGGATTCCCTTTCTAATAGCAAAATGCTTAATCCATGGCAATGGGTTCATTTTAAAGGTGCAATAAAGGAAAATGTTGCAATTGATTCAGCTTGGGCAGATCCATCGTTTGAGCCGTCGGATGGCTCAACTGCCATAAAAGTAAAATTGGTAAATTATGGCGATGTGGCTGTTAAAACCATATTGAAAGCGCAAAAAATTGTGGGAGAAATTGCCAATATAAGTAATCAAAAAACATCGCCCGAAAATAAAATTCCAGAAAAACCGAAATGGAAATCAAAGCAAAAACAGTTGTTGCTTGCTCAAGAAGTAGAGTTGAAAGCTGGCGAAAGAAAAGAAATTGTCCTCACATGGCCGGTGCAAAAAATGACTGGAAAAGAAAATGAATTAGAAGCTGTAAAATTGGAAATTGGGCAGGATGAATACATGTATGATAATTTCCTCTGGTTGCATCCATCTCGTTCTTGGAAATGGAAGATTGGTTTAATTGGTAGTCATCCACAAGTTGAGCGATTGTTTACGGTACAGGATAAGGTGGATTTGGTGAAGTTGTCTATGCCCCTTAAAAAAGAAGAATTGGATAACCTAACTGCTATTTGTTTGATTGGCAATGGTGCACTTGCGGCCAACGATCAGTTGATATTAACTTCATATTTGGGAAAAGGGGGTAACGTATTGCAGTTGCCGCTGCAACAATCTGAATTAGTTTCATTAGGTAGGAAGATTTCGGGGAAATGGGAATTAAAGCCTTTGGAAATTGATATTGATGGATTTAAAAATCCAATTTTGCAGGATGTTTTTGAACAATTTCCTGCGGATAAAACAGAAGTGCCTGTTTTGAATTCACGCTTTCAATTTACGGATGAGAATGCAGTTGACTTATTAAAAGCGATTGACGGTTGGCCTTTGCTAATTGAAAAAGACGTGGATCAGGGTAAATATTATTTGTGGTTAAGTGATTTAAATAAGGGCAGTATAAATTGGTTGAATTCATCTTGGTGTTTGCCGGTTTTCACCCAGGTTTTGGTGGGCAATTCTTTGGTTTATAATCCGTTATTTGGTGAATTAATGGGTAAAGGAATTTTGCCATTACCAACGAAATTAGATTTTCAAGAAGCGGGTTTGCCTTTGTTTGCGTTGCGTATAGAACCAAATGGCATACTAGAAAACGATGTGGTTTCAATGATGGAATACCAGAAAATGGCGGGAGGCAACGCCGGAATTTTTATTGGAGATCATCCAAAGTTTCCTGGGATATATGCTACAAAGATCGAAGGGGATTGGATGTTGCTGGCAATAAATCATAATCGTAAGGAATCTGAATTAAAAGAAGTGGATATTGATAACCAGTTACACGTAACGAATTCGGCTCGAGGTGAAACGGTACTTTCAGCTACGGAGCAATCGCAAGCATGGCGATGGTTGCTCGGTTTTTCAATTCTGTGTTTGGTAATAGAGATGCTATTGTTGCGAGATCGCCAGAAAAACAATACCAAGAAAATGGAAGCTTCGGTTTAGGTCAATAGAAAAATTGAGACATCCATGTTACAATCAAATAAATATTTACGAAATTTGCCCATATGTCTCATTCGATCTTAATTAAAAATGCCAAGTTGTTTGCTCCTGGAAATCCTTTGCATAAGGAGATAGTGGATATTTTAACGACTGATGGTAAAATTATGGAGTTGGGTGTTGGCCTCATGGTGGCAGCCAATGAATTGTTAGACATGAACGGATACTGGGTTTCGGCTGGTTGGATGGATGCTTTTGGTACTTGTCCAGATCCGGGAGAGCCTTGGAAAGAGAGTATTGTAAGTTATACCGCAGCGGCACAGAAAGGTGGATTTACTGATGTTTTTGCTTTGTGTGGATCTTCGCCAAAAGCAGATAACGAGTCTGTTATTTCTCAAGTTTATCAAGCTGGTAAAAACCAAAGGGCTACATTGAGGCCTTGGGGATTGGCATCTGTAGGAGGCGAAGGGAAAGAAATGTCTGAGTTAATGGAGATGAAAAACGTAGGCGCAATTGCATTTACAGATGGCATGCATGCTTCTTCCTCTGCTAATTTACGACAGAAATTGATGCAATATTGTGATTCGTTGGGATTGGTTTATTCACAGTTTCCTTTGAATAAATCATTGAGCACGGAGGGCAAAGTTCACGAAGGTGTTACCAATTTGCATATGGGGTTGAAGGGTGTTTCTAGTATTGCAGAAACCATGGAATTGGCGGTAGATATTCATTTGGCAACCTATAATCAAACGTCATTAAATGTATTGGCAATTAGCTGTGTTGATTCAGTACATATGATTAAAGAGGCTAAGGCAAATGGAATGCCCATTAAGGCCGCAGTACCCGTATTGAATTTGTTAGCGATAGATGAGGATGTTGTAGAATTTGATGAGAATTTAAAAGTTATGCCTGTGTTGAGAACATCGGCAGATAGGGAAGCGCTCAGGGCAGCCGTATTATCGGGCGATATTGATGCAGTTATTTCTAATCATACACCTGAAGATATTGAAAGCAAGAAGGTGGAATTTGATTATTCGGCTTGGGGTGCAGCTACATTGAGTTGGGTTTTTCCTATGATGTTGGAGGCCTTTGGAGAAGAATCCATGGATCAATGGTTGCAAACTTTGACTGTTGGAAATGCGAGATTTGTAGGAGTTAAACCGAATGAAATAGCGATAGGTAATGATGCAACTTTCACATTCTTTAGTACGGAAGAGAAAACTATTGTGTCTAAAGGTGGTAAAAACGGCACAAAAGGTTGGAATGTGCCTTTCGAAGGTAGAAAATTGGCGGGTAAGGTAAAAGGCACAATGATTCATTCCTGTTACATGGAAGCCCAATAGGATGAGGGGTAAGATTCAGAGGATTTAGAGTAAGATTTAAAATGAAAAAAGTAAAAAATTGGCCATCCTACTTTCAAGGTTTCCTTGCAGGTTGCGTAATATTGGCTAGTAGATTTATCATATATCTCAGTCATAACTGGGATTTTACAATCGTTCCAGCATATTCATTGCTTACGGGATTGGTTGTTATTGTTGGGATTATAATGGGGGTAATTGCCGATAGAAAGGAGTTTGAAAACGCTCAATCCGCCGAACTATTGATGGATGATGGTGTGGGTTCAAATTTTCACAAGGGTGATGCTGGCTCTGATGGGGTTCGTGCAAACTCTGATGCGGAAATAATAGCAACTAAGGATGCAAGCACTTCGCTTGGAGCGGGAGCTGTTTTGATTGAGAAAAAGATATTTGGCTTTTGGCTTACATTTTTTAGTGCAATTCGTGTGATTGCAGTAGCAATTTTTTTGGTGGAAATAGCGGATTTTACGTTGATGATTTTGATTGATTCTACGTTGATAGATCAAACAAAGACGTTAAAAATAGATCAAATCAAGCAAAGCTTAATGGTGTTCAATGTTGATAATGAGACTATCGATTTAAGCATTAAGCAATTGAGAGAGCAAGATTATACAACGCCCATGTTTTGGTTGGCGGATTGGGTAAATAAAGTAATTTCCAATGCTTTTGTTGGCTTGATTGTTGCGGCTTTTATGCGCAGAAAACCACAAACCCACTGGGTAGATCAGGCTTAATAGGGGATTTGGAGTTATGCGGTTGCCAAAGTTGATTACCAGTGTACACAATTCTTGGGTAAAGGACACAATCCAATTGCTGGAGAAATCTCGGGTAAGGAGTAAGCGTGGTGTGTTTGCAGTGGAAGGGATTTTTGAAATTGCGGTAGCAATAAAAGGTGGATATCGTTTAGATACCTTGGTGAAAAGCGAAGACGGAAGCTCCTGGAATGATTTGATGGAATGTTTTGTTGCAGATTTTGATTCAGTAGATTGTGTGGAGGTTTCGGATCAGATTTGGCAGAAATTGGTGGTTCGCGCAACGGGAAACAATGCTTTGGGTTTATTTGCAACTGGTAAGGATATGGAGGAGAAGGAGTGGAATCCCAAAACTGGAGAAATATGGTTGGCCGTAGAGTCGGTGGAAAAACCAGGTAATTTGGGCGCAATTTTACGTAGCGCCGATGGTGCCGGAATTAGTGGTGTGGTGTTAGTGGATGCCGTAGTGGATGTGTTTCACCCTCAAGTGATTCGAAATAGTTTAGGGGGCGTTTTTACTGTGCCCGTTTTTTATATTACAAAAGAGGAATTTTGGCAAAAAATCAAAGAGACAGGTATGCCATTGTTTACCACTTTTATGGATAATTCTCTGCCCAGTTGGGATGCCAAATTGGGTGCTGGAAGTGTTTTATTGGTAGGCACCGAACATGAAGGTGTCTCAGATTTTTGGAAAGGGAAAGCCCAAAATATCAATATTCCTATGTATGGGGTGGTGGATAGTTTAAATGTTTCGGTTGCGGCGGCATTGCTGATGTACGAAGCAAAACGACAGCAGATAGCTGGATAATTTTAAGGTTTATGAAAAATTCAAACAAGATATTGGTACTAGGTGCGGGCCGAAGTGCTGGTTATTTGATTGCTTATTTGGATGAATATTGCGTAAGAAGCGGAAGAAGTTTATGCGTTTGCGACAGGCAATTTGGTTCATTGAAATCGGTATTTGGGATTTCGGATGGTGTTGATTTTTTAACATTGGATGTAACTGATAAAGAGAGTTTATGGCAACAGATTGCTGGGGCGGAATTGGTTGTAAGCTTATTGCCACCAACTTTGCATGTATTGGCAGCTGAGGGTTGTTTGCATCACTGTAAAAGTTTATTTACGGCATCTTATATTTCACCCGCGATGAGAGCGATGGATTCACAGGTTGAAGAGAAGGGTTTGTTGTTTATGAATGAGTTGGGATTGGATCCGGGTATTGATCATTTGTGTGTAAATGCGATGATGGATAAGTTGCATACGGAGAATTCGGAAAAATTAGAGGAGGATCAATGGCGCTTGGTTGGGTTTGAAAGTCATTGTGGTGGTTTGGTAGCAGAATCGGGTGATAAAAGTAATCCTTGGAAATACAAGTTCTCATGGAATCCCACTAATGTGATTTTGGCAGGGCAAGGAGGGGAAAGCGTATACCGAGAGATGGGGAAAGATAAGCGGATTGGTTGGCAGGATGTTTTTGCGGAAGCAAAAACGATTGAACTGCCGGGTGTTGGGGTGTTTGATGTTTACCCCAATAGGGATAGTTTGGGCTATGAGAAGGTATATGGCATGGACGGCGTGCCAACCTTGATTCGCGGGACTTTGCGTAGGCAGGGTTATTGTGATGCATGGCAATGTTTAGTTGAATCGGGATTTACTCAAAATGATGCGTTTTTTGATGAAGAAGTTACATCGCCAGAAACCGCATTCCAGTGGATTACGGGATATGAAAATCAATCGGATTGGATAGATGAACAGCTGGCTTATCGATTTGCATGGCAAGTAGATCGGTTGTTGCAACTCGAAGAGAAATTGGCATTTTTACAACTTGGTAACAGCCAGTATTGGGCTGCGAATGGACTGCTTGAGAATTGGGATTGGTTAGGTAAAAGTCCAGCGCAATTTTTGGAACATCTATTATTAATTCAGTGGCGTTTAGAGGAAGAAGATAAAGATGAAGTAGTGATGGCACATATTCTACACTTAGAGAATGGTAAAAATCAAAAGAAAGAATTGATTTCAGTGATGTGTGTTGAAGGTGAAAGTAAGGATAAAACAGCGATGGCAAAAACAGTGGGATTGCCTTTGGCGATGGGTGTTGAGGTATATTTGGAAAATGAGATTACGGAAGTGGGTGTTCGTTTACCATGGGGCAAAGTTTGGTACAGTAATTTGCTGCCTGAGTTAGAAAAATTTGGGATACGGTTTATAGAATCAGAAAGGTTTTCTTGAGGTTTTCCACATTCGTTCTTATTTGAATGTATTTGATATACATTTGACTAAGAATTTGTGGCTTTCGTGGATAGATTTAATTGTTTGGTTGTAAATAAGTTGCAGATTGCTTAAATTACTAAGTATATATCGCCATGAAAAAAAATCATAAGAATTTCGCTACAATGGGCAAAGCTGTTTTGTTCGGTTTGGTAGTAATGGGATTTGGTAACACAGTTTGTGCACAAGGTCCAGCTAAAAAACCAACACCGCCTCCGGCATCGCCCATAGTGATTGATACCAATTTTGTGGTTCAACAGAAGATGCAAGGTCATTCTAACTATGCGAAGGCGATGGCATATTCTCCAGATGGGAAATTCTTGGTTACGGCTGCCTGGGATACCAAAGTGAATGTTTATGCTTTGGATTCAAATACGGGAGTAGGTCCAGTGGTTCGCACATTTGATGGATTTAAATCTCTGGTTAATTCCTTGGCTTTTAGTAAAGATGGCAAAATGTTGGGTATGGGTTCTAAAGATTTTAGTTTCCGCGTAAATAATATTGAAACGGGCGATGTGGTATTTCAAACCCAAGATCATAAAGACGCAATTACTTCAGTGAAATTTGAGCCTGCCGGTAAATATGCTTACACATCTTCTTTAGACGGTACGTTGAGAATGTACGATGTTGCTCAGCCGCTGAATAACTTGAAGCCTAAGTTTATTGATTATGGTAAGCCAATTAACGATTTTTTGTTGTCGTCTGGAACAAAACAATTGTATGTTGTTGCGAGTTCTGGATCCGATATAGAGGTAATAGATTTTGCCAAAACTTTGATTAGAAGTTACAAGGGACACAGTGCTGGCGTTACTTGTTTGGATATATCGGCCAATAAAAAAATGATGGCCAGCGGAAGTTTAGACAAAACGGTTATTGTGTGGGATGTTGCCACAGGTGCTATTATCAAGAAATTTGAAGGCCATACTTGGAAGGTGAATAGTGTTAATTTTTCTAAAGATGGCAAGTACGTTGTAAGTGCGTGTAATGATGGGGAGACTAGGGTTTGGGAAATTGCTACTGGGAATTGTGTAGCAATCTTAAAATCCTTCATTACCAATGCGCAGCAAGCACAATTTTCTCCAAATGGGAAGAGAATTGCTGTTGTTGGGGCGATGGAAGCACAAGGTAACAATTACGGTGCGGTTATTTATAAAACACCTGAAATGAAGCCGAAAGTGGCTGCTGGTAAAGGTGGAGTAAGCGGAACAACTGGCACGGGTACTGGCACAGGTAAACCCGGTTCTGGTTCATCTGGTGTTAATACACCCGCTAATACTACGCCGGTTACCCCCAAAAGAACAGTTACAAAGTATGAAGGTGATGTTTGGCCTCCACCAGCACCCAAAAAGAAGAAATAAACTAAAATTCAAGCGATATGTCTGAGAACGGAATTAACAGTAGCAAAGCGCCAGAACCAGTTGGATTGTATCCACATGCTAGAAGGGTTGGAGATTTATTGTTTTTGAGTGGTGTAGGGCCACGTGAGCGAGGTACCAAGAAAATTCCTGGAGTGGAGTTGAATGAAAAAGGTGAGATTGTAAGTTATGATATTGAAACCCAATGCAGAAGCGTGTTTCAAAATGTTCGTTGGATTTTAGAAGATGCTGGAAGCAGTTGGGATAAGATTGTGGATGTTACGGTTTTTTTAACCAACATGAAAGATGATTTTCCCATCTATAACAGATTATGGGCGGAATATTTTTCTGAGAACCCCCCATGCCGTACTACCTTAGAAATTAATTGTTTGCCAACTCCAATCGGAATTGAATTAAAAGTAATTGCAACTATTTAATCCTCGCGCACTATTGCGCTAAATTATGCTCATTTACGAGGGTGTAATTGATGTACTTTCTTTAATTTTTCAAAAGAATTTTTCGTGTACACTTGTGTGGCGCTAAGATTGGCATGACCCAAGATGTCCTTTATCGCCATTAAATTCGCTCCGTTATTCAACATATGCGTGGCAAAAGAATGTCGAAGTACATGGGGCGATGTTTTGGAAGCATGTGAAAAGAGTTTTAAGTATTTGTTTACTAGTCGATATACGTAAACGGGGTATAAGGGTTGTTGATTGGTCAATTCAAACAAGTATTTGGATTGGTTTTTATTCAGGTAATTTCTGAGAATGTCTTCTGTTTCAGGGTGAATCGGTATCAGTCTTTCTTTATTCCTTTTGCCCAGTACTTTGAATGTATGTCGGTATAGGTCTATATCGCTTGTTTTAAGTCCGATGAGCTCACTTAATCGCATTCCGGTGGTGTAGAATAAAAGAAGGAGTAATCGGTCTCTATCGCCCTGTTCTTCTTCATTCCAAGGAAATCGATTGAACATTGCCATTAAATCAGCTGCTGGGATATCCTTTACCAGTGTTTTGGGCATTTTTGGGAGAATTACTTTTAGTAATGGGTCCGATTTAAGAATTCCATTTTTTCTGAGGTATTTGAACCAGCCTCTAATGGATGAAATTTTTCTATGTACGCTTCTTGGGGTGATGCTTTGCTCGAGCATTTGCGACATAAACGAGCGGATGTGGTAAGATTTAATAGAAATTAGGTCTGTGATTGCCTCTTGTAAGAGAAATTCTTGAAATTGATTTATATCGTTTTGATAAGCGGCAACGGTATGAACAGACATTCGCTTGGTTTTGAGCAAATAATCCAAGTATTCCGCAGCAAGTTCTTGGAGATGGTTGGATTGGGGTGTGCTCATGATGGGTTTTCAATTACAAATTACGTGAAAGGCATAAAAAAAGCCACCCACAGTGGATGGCTTTTATATACATGATATAAATGTGTATTGATAAATATACCCCAAAGGGTAGACGATCTTATCCTTCTACGTCTTGAGATTGCATTTTCTGGCGGTAAGCCGCGCGAATCATCTGCATACGACGAGAAACGCAGGGTTTTTCAAACGCCTGACGAGAACGCAATTCTTTTACGATTCCGGTTTTCTCGAACTTCTTTTTGTACTTCTTAAGCGCTTTCTCTAATGAATCGCTTTCCTTAACGTTGATTATCAGCATGAATTGAATTCTTTTTTTGGGGTTACAAAAATAATAAAAACCTGCAATATTTCAATACTTGTTATTAAGCTTTCAAAATATTTCTTGAAATCACCAATTTTTGGATTTCAGATGTGCCTTCTCCAATGGTGCACAACTTACAATCTCTATAGTGTTTTTCAACTGGGAAATCTTTGGTATAGCCATAGCCACCAAAGATTTGAACAGCTTCATTGGCGCATTTTACACTTACCTCAGAAGCATAATATTTTGCCATAGCGCCCACTTTGGTAACTGCTTTGCCTTTGTTTTTTAAATCAGCGGCTTCTAAAGTTAGCAGCTCAGCAGCCTCAATTTGGGTGGCCATATCTGCTAATTTGAATCCAATGGCTTGGAAGTTGGCAATCGGTTGTCCAAATTGCTCTCTTTCTTTTGCATATTTCACGGCAGCTTCATAGGCGCCTTTTGCAATACCTAAGGAGAGTGCTGCAATAGAAATTCTGCCGCCATCTAATATTTTCATCGCCTGAATAAAACCATCACCAATATTACCTAAAACTTGAGATTCATGTACGCGACAATCTTCGAAAATCATTTCTGCGGTTTCGCTTGCACGCATTCCCAATTTGTTTTCTTTTTTACCGCCTTTAAAGCCAGGTGTTCCACGTTCTACCACAAATGCAGTGATACCATGAGAATCTAATAAATCGCCTGTTCTAGCCAGTACCACAGCTACATTGCCGCTGATACCGTGTGTAATCCAATTTTTTGATCCATTGATAACCCAATGGTCGCCATCTTTTTTAGCTACACACTGCATGCGCATTGCGTCTGAACCGGTATTTGCTTCGGTTAAACCCCAAGCGCCAATCCATTCGCCAGATGCCAATTTGGGTAACCATTTCTTCTTTTGTTCTTCGTTGCCGAATGAAAGGATATGGCCTGTGCACAAACTGTTGTGTGCCGCCATACTCAATCCAATTGATCCGCAAACTTTAGCCATTTCTTCGATTGCAGCTACATATTCCATATAACCAAATCCTGATCCACCATATTCTTGCGGAACAACAATGCCTAAAAGTCCTAATTCGCCCATGGCTCTCATTGTGCTAATGGGGAATTCCTGACTTTCATCCCATTTCATCACATTGGGTTTCACATGTTTTTCGGCGAAATCCCTTACCGTGGCACGTACCATGCTCACGCTTTCACTTTCAGAAAAGTTCATCATAATTTTAGGAACAACAAAAATATCACTCTTCAAACGAAGTTCTGCATTCAAATTCAGGTTTTTAGTCGAATTGGGATTAATCTTTACAATCAATCGATAAATAGGGTAAAAGTCGTTGCATTTGTTGTTGGGAGATTTCTTTGATAGTTAAAAGGTCATCTTTGGTAACACATTTTCGTGCATCGTAAAATGGCTTAAGAATTTTTGCCAAAGCATCGCCAACATATGGATGCTGATACCACTGTTTCCAGCTGGCGTTTTTATCTAGTTTTTTTACTGAAAATTCTTGCTTTTCTGTTTGCTGCACAAGCAAAGGCTCCAGTATTTTGGCTTTCCACATACTGTCCAATTGCGGTATTTCCCGCAGTTGTTCCAATGAATAAAATCCACCTAGTTTGGATTGGTATCTTAAAATGTATTTGAACTTCCAGGGTTGCAACCTCAATTTTTGGATCCATTGCGAAGAATCAAAATCATTGGGATCGAAATTTGCAGGTAGAACAATTTGTGAATGTGATTTTTCTCTGGCGATAGGCGATAGATCCTTCTGGAGTTTTGCTTCTGTGATGTTGAATTGGCCTAAAATTGCAGCCTTTTGTCGCGGGTTGAGTTTTTTGATTTCTTGCAATAATGCATAAGCCATTTTGGAAGAAATGGGCTTTTGTTTATTGTATTTATAGGAGTGATTCCATCGCCAATTTTTCTGTATTCCCTGTTTATCGCCGGAATGGTTAATAGTCTCTTTGGTGGTTGAAATTCCGTTGATGATTTCTGTGTTTTCAACATCTGCTCGTTGGTGGCAGTTGCGTATTAAAACAACAATGGCGACCAAAGTCGCCATTGTTGTTATTGCATTACTGGTTTTTCTTCTAAGTGCTAACATGGCTTGCCTAAACGGCAATGCCAAATTAGTTGAAGGCAGCCAACTTCTCTTGGCGATATTCGCCAGAGTCTAATTTGCTTTTGATAGATTTAAACGCGTTAATTGTGTATTCTACATCTTCCAATGAGTGAACTGCGGTTGGAATCAATCGCAACATAATCACACCTTTAGGAACAACTGGATAAACCACAATGCTGCAGAAGATGTTGTAGTTTTCGCGCAAATCATGGGTTAAGTGTGTTGCTTCAGGGATTGTACCATTTAACAATACTGGGGTAACCGGTGTAGTGGTGATACCAATGTTGAAGCCTGCTTCTCTCAAACCATTTTGCAAGGCATGAACTATGGTCCAAAGTCTTTCCTTTAATTCTGGGCGGGTTCTGATTAATTCTAAACGCTTCAAAGAACCAATTACCAAAGGCATTGGCAAAGCTTTCGCATAGATTTGAGATCTAAGATTGTATCGCAAGAATTTGATAACATGGGGTTCTGAAGCAATGAATGCGCCGATTCCAGCCATTGATTTTGCAAAAGTTGAGAAGTATATGTCTACTCCTTCTGTGCAATTTTGCTCTTCAGCTGTTCCAGCACCCGTTTTTCCCATTGTACCGAAACCATGAGCGTCGTCTACAAACAAACGGAAATTGTATTTTGATTTTAAAGAAGCGATTTCTGCCAATTTACCTTGAGATCCACTCATTCCAAACACACCTTCAGTGATAACCAAAATGCCACCACCAGTTTGTTCAACCAATTTTTGAGCTCTTTTCAACTGTTGCTCCAAACTTTCAATATTGTTGTGGGCATAAACAAATCGCTTACCCATGTGAAGTCTTACACCGTCAATAATACAAGCATGTGATTCAGCATCGTAAACAATTACGTCATGGCGATCAACCAAGGCGTCAATGGCGCTCAATACACCTTGATAACCAAAGTTTAACAAAATGGATTCTGGTTTGCCAACAAATGCAGCCAATTCTTTTTCTAATTGCTCGTGGTAATCAGAGTTTCCACTCATCATGCGTGCACCCATTGGGTAAGCCATACCAAACTTTTGTGCAGCTTCGGCATCAGCTTTCATTACCTCAGGATGGTTTGCAAGACCCAAATAATTATTTAAACTCCAATTTAAACGCTCTTTTCCACGGAAATTCATTTTAGGGCCAATAGGACCTTCCAATTTTGGAAAAGTGTAATATCCATGAGCGTCATCAGCGTGCATGCCCAAAGGACCCATTCTTTCGTGAAGTTTTTCAAAAATATCTTTCATGATGATATGCGGTGATTGCTATATTACTGCAAAGTTAGGAAGAATATTCATTGGTTACTTGCCAATAATAAAAACACAAGGAGATTTGCCCAATGGAGTGGACTCTTTTTTCCATGCAGCGAGTGTTTGCGTGCAGATTCGTTGGTTGGGCTCATGCAAGTTTTGGCCAATGCATAATTGGAAATCGCCCGGAATATTTCTAATAAGAAACTGCAAGAATTTATCAGATCGGTATGGAGCTTCAATAAATAAATGGCTATGTGAACTGCTTGCAGATTTTACTAATTGGGGAACAAAAGTTTTCTGTTCCGCTTCTTTCACTGGTGGATAACCATGAAATGTAAAAGTTTGTCCGTTTAATCCACTTCCTGCTAATGTAAGCATCAAACTGTTGGGCCCTGGAATTGGTGTTACGATCCATCCATGTTTTTGGGCGAACCTTACCGCTAATGTTCCTGGATCGGCGATGCAAGGCATTCCGGCTTCTGAACACAAGCCTATAACCTGGCCTTTTTTATTGAATTTATTCAAAAAATCCTCTACATCTTTTTGTTTACTGTGCTCATTTAACTCGAAAATCTCCAAGTTTGGGATATCAATTCCAAGCTTTAAACTACTTATGAAACGCCTTAAAGTACGCGCCTCTTCGGCAATCCAAACCTTAATTTTTTTAATTTCTTCTTGATAGTAGGGCGATATTAACCAAAGGTTGCTTTCGCTGCCAATGGGTAATGGAAAAAGTATCAATTCGGGTTTGCTATTTGGCGATTTTGCTTTGGGTGTAGAGCTTGCCTCAGGTTGCGCTGATTGTTGATTTTCCATTGCTTCAAATTTCGGAATTATAATTCACATTGAGATAATCAAATGTTGTTCAATCTTGTGTTATGGCTTATTGTTTTGATTTTCATGGGTTTATGGCGATGGTTGATTGTGTGTTTTATGCTATTCCGTGCATTCGATGGATGAATTGTATAATAATTATGTCAATAGATTGTCATCTATGTATGACACATCATTTTGCAGCGCTATCTTTGCCTCGTGAGCTTTATTTCTCGATTGAAAGACCGCTGGAAAGTGGAAAAAGTTAGTCAGGTTTGGATAATTCTGTTGGTTTTTGCACTTACCGGATTTTCAGTTATGTATCTAAAACGCTGGTTTAAAGGATTTGATTTCGCTGATTATTGGTGGTTTGATTTGGTTTATTACATTCTGATTCTGCCCGTATATAATGTATTACTATTATTTTATGGGGCGATATTTGGACAGGGGAAGTATTTTTTAAATTTTGAAAAACGTTTTTTTAAGAGATTGGCGGGATGGTTTGGAAATTCACAGCAGTCTTAAATTTAAGTTAAAACAAAATAAATAGATACGGGTTTCTATTTTCAATCGCTATAAGTAATAATTGTATGAGTGAGATTACCAAAGAATCGATATTAAAGGCATTAAGCTATGTTGAAGATCCTGATTTGAAAAAGGATTTAGTAACATTAGGTATGATTCAAGAATTAGAGATTTCTAATGAATTGATATCGTTTACATTGGTGTTAACTACGCCTGCATGTCCGATGAAAGATATGTTGGTGAATGCTTGTAGAACGGCCATCAAAATGATGGTGAGCGATGCTGTAAAGGTGGATATTGAAGTGAGTTCACAGGTGCAAAGAAGTTTACAAACTGATCAGATTTTACCGGGTGTAAAACACGTGATTGCGGTGGCATCTGGAAAAGGCGGGGTTGGAAAAAGTTCTTTGAGTGCTGGTTTGGCATTTTCGTTGGCTCATTTGGGAGCCAAAGTAGGTTACTTAGATGCTGATATTTATGGTCCTTCTGCCCCCACAATATTTGGAACAACCCAAGCACCGGAAATGGTGAGTAGGGGCGATAAACAGGTAATGTTGCCCATTGAAAAATATGGGATTAAAATGTTGAGTATAGGCCTTATGACGGCGCGCGGACAGGCGGTAGTGTGGCGTGGTCCGATGGTTGCCTCAGCTTTTAAACAGTTTGTGCAAGATACGGCTTGGGACGAATTGGATTATTTGATTATTGATTTGCCGCCAGGAACTGGGGATGTTCAATTGAGTTTGGTGCAAACTGTTCCATTAACAGGGGTTGTTTTGGTAACCACGCCACAAGAAGTAGCGCTTAGTGATGCGCGCCGTGCCTTGGGTATGTTCTCTATGGAACAAATTGCCAAGCCCATTCTAGGTGTAGTGGAAAATATGAGTTATTTCACTCCTAGTGATGCTCCAGATAAAAAATATCGGTTGTTCGGAGAAGGTGGCGGAAAACAAATCGCCCAAGAATACCAAATTCCTTTCTTGGGTGAAATCCCATTGAATCCGGATTTTATGAAAGCAATGGATAATGGAACCATTACTCCCGATTCGGATTTGTTGCAACCCTTTCATGAGGTAGCAAAACACGTAGCACAACAAGTAAGCTTAATCGCCCTGAAAAAATAAAATCTGCGTATATTTGTGGAAATTACGCAATCCAGTTAAATCCATGTCTATTGTGCAAGAATCTATCAATCAACAAATTGAACAAGTATTAGATACTGTTAGGCCCTATTTGCAAGCCGATGGTGGAGATGTGGAATTGGTAGAAGTTAGTGATAACAATGATGTCATGTTGCGTTTAACCGGCAATTGCAGTTCTTGTAGCATGAGCGACATGACGATGACTGCTGGAATTGAAGAAAGTTTGCGCAGATCCATTCCTAATTTGGGGAAAATCCAAGCCATTAAATAGCCTGTTATGAAATTCGGAATGAAAGCTTTGCAAACGTTCCGAGGCAAACGGGAAACAAGTAATTTACAAACAGGAAATGCGGTAGAATCAAAGATCGCAAATGATTCTTCGGAAGGTGATGGTTTTCACCATACAGCCCAATCTTCCAATCTTAGAAAGCCCATTTTTTTTGTGCAATTATTAGGAATACCCTTGATTGCCTATGTTTTAACTCAGATTTCGAATCAAGTTAAGCAAGATTCCAAGCCATTAAATTGGGCGAAAATTCAGGCAGATTTATTGTTGGAGAAATTGCAAAAATCAGGCTGGGTATTTTCAGATCAAACCAAAGAAGTTTTAACCAAACAGCAGATAGAAATTGCTGCCCATCTGAAAGAACAATCTATAATGATGGATATAGGAAGTTGGGCCCATTTTAGCCTTTTTTTGGGGGCGATTTTGGTGGTTTACAGCTTCGACTTAATCATGGATATGATTCATTGGGATGAGAAGGGAGTGAAATTGAAATCGCCATTATTAATTATTTCACTATTGCTGCTTTTTGCTGGAATTGTAAGTATGGGTTGGTATTGGGTAGCAGAAGGTTTGTTTGCATATTCAAATATGTATGCCAACACATTTAGTTTTCAAAGTTTGTTGCGTTGGTTTGCCCAAGATTGGGGTTTTGTGTTGCTGCTTTTAGTGGCTTCATATGGTTTTATGGCTTGGAAACGACTTCCATTTATGGCCATGGTTTCTCCATTTATTATTTCGTTTTCTATTGCTTTGTTGCTTATGATGCCCATGGATTCGGGTTGTTGGTGGTTGGGCGATGCAAATAAAGATTTGGATGCAGTACAGCGGTATCGCATTTTGGGTATCTTCCTATATTTGGTAGGTTGTTTTTTGTTGAATGTGCTGTTGGTGCAGCGATTGGAGAAAGGCAAAGATTGGGATTCGGATTCGCCCAATGTTTGGTTGTTATTTGCCGCAGATTTTCGTTTGAAAAAGTTGAAATATCGCTCGGAAGAGCCTGAGTTGGCGAGTTTTCCGCGCTTTTGGTGGGTGCCGTATTTCTGGTTAATTGTTTCTGCGATTTTGGTGGTTTTCGGCTTGTATTTTTTAATTCAAGGCGATGATTTGTTCGAAAAACAAATGGGTTCTTTCAGCGGATTTTATTCCTTAGATTTGTATTTTGAACGATATGCTTTTAGGGCGATGCTATTTGGTTTTTATTATTCCTTGATGCTTTTTTTGCAAGATTACATACAATGGAACAGGGTTTACCGGATATTGATTGAATTGGGGTTGATGATTTTGGTTTTATAAAAATTATAACGGTTTAAGATGGGTTGGTAAGATTTATTTACCAATAATTTGGTATTTTTTTACCTGTTATTAAAGAATAGATTTGTTTTATGAACCAAAATAGTAATGCCAAATACCGTTGGATTAGTTGGTTGTTGATGACAATTTTATTGGGTTTGTTGATGTTCTATTCACTTCATGGTAAGGCTTAGATGTCGCCTTGAAGTTATATAGTTCTGCCATTCATGCCCTCAATCCAGTGCTTTTCACATCTGGCTTCGTAAATATCTTTGTGGCCCACTGCAATTTGATCCTCTATGCCTGGCTGTCTGAATGTGAAATGGGCAGCTGCTCCGCAAACATGACATTTTGCTGATAATGCAATTTTTTGCGTAGCGATTTTTTTAAGATCGCCCATGGGGCCGAAATCTTGATTTAAGTAATCTTTGTCTAAACCTGCGGCAATTACCCTAACACCATTCATCAAAAGGTCATTAACGGCATGTATAATATAAGGGCCAAAGAACTGAATTTCGTCTATGTACACTTCTTTAATCAGTTCATTGCATAAAGGGTATAATTCTTCCGCTTTGTTGATGCGATGAGCCACCATCTGTAATCCGCTGTGAGCGTTGATGTTAGTGGGGTTGTAGCGTTTGTCGATTAAGGGTTTTACGGCGATTTTTTCGTCATATCCAACTTCGCTTTCGTTGTACATTCCAATCAATTTCGTGGTCTTTCCAGCGAACATACAGCCGTAAATGAGTATAAATTCCCGCATCGATTTCGTTTAGTGTTTATTAAATTTACGCCAATCATGGAACAGCAAGGTAAACCGATTAGCGAATTGTTAAATTCAGTGGCAATAATACAGCAGGAATTGCAAAACTGCCAAGATCCAGCTAAAGAAATAGAGCTTTTAGGAGAATTGAAGTTGTTAGCGGCAAGAATTTACATTGAAACGGATTTTGCAATGCTTTCAATGGGTGAATTTGCGGAAGAAATTCATGAATTCGACACGGATGCTGAAGATGCATTTTCCTCAGATGATCTGGATTTGTTGCTGACTGAAGAGGGGAATACAGATTTGGCAACCGAAAATGAAGAGGCAGAATTAGCTTTGGGTATTTCTTTTGAAGAAACGGCGATAGAGGATGAACAACCTGTGCCTGATTTGTTCTCAATGGGTAGTTTTATGCCAGAGCCTGTTTCGAATGAAATCGAGATAGCTGATAATCTGATGGAAGAGTTAGACGGTAAATATCCTGCGGAATTACATGAGCAGCCAGTGATAGAAACTGAGGAAGAGATGCCGATATTTGATTTTGAATTATCGCCTGTAGTTGAAACTAGTACACCGGAATCGTTCGTTGCAGTAGATTCATTGTCAATGGAATTGTCTCCCGAGGCTGAACTTGCAGCTGTAGTTGAAAATACACCGGTGTTTGAAGCGTCAGATATAGTGATAGATCCATCGCCCGTGATGGAAAAACCCTCACCAGAAATAGAACCAAAAGTTCTGGAAATAGAACCGGTTATTCCTTCTGTTATTGACCATCCCATTTCCATCGTGGAACCGCCTATTTATGTGGCTGAAACGCCAATTTCAGCGCCAGCTCCAACTCCACCGAATCCAGTTGTTGAACCTCCTACGGGTGAAATGCCACCGCCTGCGCTTCCCGGAATGAATGTTGAGGCCATCATCAATCAAATGCCAATTAGTAGGAGATTTGAATTTGCAAATATGCTTTTTGGTGGCGATGTGCAAAGAATGGGAGCCTTTATTCATGAATTGCTGCAGTCGCCAAGTGGCAGTGCACGCATGGATATTTATGAGCGATGGTATGAAGAAAACAATTGGAGAAGGAGAGACGAAGCGGCCTCTGATCTTTTGCGTTTAATTAAACGTGTATTTCCAAGTTAAATTATTGGTTTCGCTTCTGAGCTTGGAGGGTGGTGATGCCCTAGGCTAAATACGGTAGTTTGATAAACGTATATAATCGATTAATACGGCTTACTATTTTGCGCATTTAATGGGTTGATTGAATTTCGCACTCTGGTTGAGATGCGGAGCAAAAAACAGACATTTACTTATGTACCTGCGAAGGTTTGGATTCGTAACTTTGTTCGATCGCATACCTTTTTTGTTCCATTGGTGGGGCTTTTGTTGGGGATGCTATTTTGGTGTGTTTTTGGCGATGCAGGATCAGGATTGACTTGGATTTTAGCGGCTATTCTTGTTGCTGTTGGGTTTTATTCGTTATTTATAACGAAACGGAAATCATGTAAGCCCAATTATTTGTTGTTGGCCAAATTGAGGTTTTGGCAAGTAGGTATGTTGCATGTTTTTATGGGTTACTATTTGTTTCCACCCAAATTGCCAAGCATTCCTGTTGCTATAAAAAAGTTGAACTATGTGGATTTAGTAGTTGTTGATCCGCTTAATCATGTGGTGATGGTTGAAGATAGATATTTCTGCAAGTGTAGTTTGGATACAGGAATAATGAAACGGGATTTGTATTTGGGGATGCAATTGGAAATTCCATCGAAATGTGTTAAGAATTATCAATTTTCTGGTATTCCAGGGGATGTGAATTGGCCAATGGTAATGGGAAGTTTGGGTTATAGTGGCATTGTTAGATTGAATTCAAAAAATGCGATTAAATACCTGCCAGATAAGGAAAGCTTGTGGGTGTTTGAAGCGAAATTTCGTGTGCTGTATTGGTGCAAAGAGCGGCTTTTTCATCACTTTGAAAGCGAAAAAGCAGGTTTGCTTTGGGCAATGTTATTTGGAGATAAAACCTATTTGAATCAAGTATATATCAAACAATTTAATACAGGTGGGTTGATGCATGCCTTGGCTGTTTCAGGGATGCATATATCATTAATTTTGGGGGTGTTGTTTTGGGTGTTTTCGGGATTTGGTAGTCGGGCCTCGCCTTCAAAAGTTAGTTTGATTTTCATTGTGGTATTGGGTTGGTTTTATGCAATGATGGCTGGAAGTGGGGCTGCGATTATTCGAGCTATCTTATCTGCTAGTTGGTTATGGGTGGGTAAGTATTTTTTCTTTCGAAAAGTGAGTGCGTTACATGTATGGTTTGGTACGGCATATGTGCAATTGTTGATCTGTCCGTATTTGATTTTTCAAGCGGGATTTTTACTGAGTTACTTGGCTGTGTTGGGATTGTTGGTTTTGTATCCTTTGTTGAAGATGATTTGGGCATCAAGCAACAATTGGGTGCTGAATTATTTAGGAGATACAATGGCGTTGAATGTTTCAGCCACTTTGTTTACGTTACCTTTGATTTTGGGGCTTTTTCATACCTTTCCGCTTTGGTTTTTACTGGGGAACTTGATTTTGTTGCCCTTACTTTCAGGTCTGGTATATTTAAGCATAATGAGTTTGCTGTTGATAGATTTTGGGTGTTTGGGCGACTTGGTTGTTGGGGTTACTCAGTTGTTGCTGCAAATGATGGATAATGTTCTAGGTCTGTTGGAATGTCTTCCTCTCCCATTTATAATGGGATATGATTGGGATGGATTTACGTTGTTGCTTCTGTTTGTTTGGTTGGTGATACTTTGTTTGTGGGTATGGACAATATTGGATCCAACGAGAAGATGGCCATGGCGACTGAAGCATGGATTTGGATTTTCTTTAACGATTATAGGATTATTGATTGTGATATTACTGGTTGAAGTAAAGGCAAATTTTAGGGCGAAAGCGGAGGTGGATTTTCAGACTGAAATCGCGGGTTTTAATGTAAAAGGAAAGAAATACATGGATACATTAACCTTTGAATTACAAGCAAGGAATGAGTATGATGATAAGTTGTATTATTGGCAACAGGAACGAGTAAACCACAGGATTGAGAAGTTGAAGGTTGCATTGTTGGATAAAAGTGAGGTATTTAGGCGTAGATATGGAGTAAAGGTTGTAGTGTTTTCTAATGTGTTGTAGATTTGTGATATGTCTGTTTTGAATTATGAGGTTGTAAATCGGGTAGCTTGGATTACCTTGAACCGACCCGAAAAGAGAAATGCATTAAGTGTTGCATTGATACAATCGCTACATGATGCATTTAATCAAGCAAATGAAGATGAAGGAGTTAGGGTGATTGTGTTGAAATCGGCAGACAAGCCTTTTTGTGCGGGTGCGGATTTGGCTTATTTAACAGAGTTAAGAAATAATACTTTAGAAGAGAATTTGGCAGATTCACAACGTTTACGAAAGATGTTTGATGCGATATATCATTCTTCGAAGTTGGTAATTTCCCAAGTAGAGGGTGCGGCGTTGGCAGGTGGTTGTGGATTGGCTACCTTGGCAGACATCTGTGTGGCAACACCAGCGGCTCAATTTGGGTATACAGAGGTAAAGATTGGATTTATTCCTGCGTTGGTAATGGTGTATATGAGAGAAAGGGTAGCGGGTTGGGTTATGCGCGACTTATTATTAACTGGTAGGGTAATTGATGCAGTGGAAGCGATGAGGATGGGTTTGGTTCAGTATGTGGTAGATGAATCTGAGGTGGCTGACTTTGTAGAAAGGTTGGCACGCGGATGTGCCGAAGGCACATCCGGGGCAGCATTAGCCCAAGTTAAACAGATGCTTCGTGAAATTCCAGCCATGTCTCGCGATCAAGCTCTGGATTATGCTGCCGGCATGAATGCTCATGCCCGTGCCACCCAAGACTGTATTAAAGGAATGGACGCCTTCCTCAACAAACAAAAACTTATCTGGTAATTACCACCCTTCATTAAATCCTTCCATGCTAGAAATTATTGATACCCACTGTCATCTGTACTCAGATAAATTTGATGCCGATAGACCTGAGGCCATACAAAGAGCAATCGATCAAGGTGTGAAAAAAATCCTTCTTCCCAATGTAGACCTTCAAACCATTAACGGTTTACATGCCTTAATGCTTGAATATCCTCAAGTTTGTTTCGGCATGATGGGCCTTCACCCCTGTGATGTAAAGGAAGATTATGACGCCGTTTTGGATCAAATGGAAATACTCCTAGATCAACATCCTTACGTTGCAATTGGTGAAATTGGAATAGACCTGTATTGGGATAAAACTACTCAGGATATTCAAGAAAAAGCATTTTTAAGACAGGTGGAATGGGCTCTTCAACGCAACCTGCCCATCGCCATACATACCCGAAATGCTACCCAACTTACCATAGAATTATTGAAACCCTTTAAAGGCAAAGGCCTAAAAGGGGTATTTCATTGTTTCTCTGAAAGCTACGAACTGGCAACTGAAATCCTCAAATTAGAAGGGTTTTATCTCGGATTAGGCGGTGTGCTCACTTATAAAAATAACCACAACCTCCGTGAAGTGATGGAGAAAATTTCCTTAGAGCATGTGATCTTGGAAACCGATTCGCCCTATTTGCCCCCAGAACCCAACAGAGGAAAAAGAAACGAACCAGCTTACACACGCTTGGTTGCGGAAAAACTCGCAGAAGTGAAAAATACAACCTTGGGCAAAGTGGCTGAAATTACAACTGCCAACGCCAAATCATTATTTTCCTTGGATTCAGTAGAAACTTTCAAATCACTGTGATTTATGTTACAATGATTTGAATCAAACCTGTCTTTATTTGTAGTTGAAATGCAAAATTCCAAAATTCCAAAATCACTCCAACCGTTTAACTGTAAATTCGTTTTTGTGGGTGTTTTATGGGGGTTGTTTTTTTGCAATTCCACCGTTTTTGCTCGACCTGGTTCTATTGTAAGTTCCTTAATGTTTCATTCGCAGAAGGTTCGCTTAGGCTCACCCGCAAGTGATTTGTTAAGCCGTTCGACATCTGCCAACTTAAGTTATAACATAGCCAATTCTGATAAATTTACTCAGCGTAAGCATATTCAGGATACTTCGAAATATTCTTCCTTGCAAGATTTTCTGAAGAAAGGAAAGTTTAATTCTCATTCCCGATTCTTCTCCATGATTACCAACAATGCCGCTGGGTACACTGATTATTATGCCAATGCTTTTGCATCTGGAATAGAATATAATTCTGCTGTCTATAAAAATCTGCTATTCCAAACTTCCGCTTATGCTATCATTGATTTGGGTTCCAGTGATTTTACTAAATTAGACTCACTGTCTAATCAACCCAATCGGTATGAAATTGGATTGTTTGATGTGGCCAATCCTGGCCTGTCAGGAATGCTCATCAGGCTAGAAGATCTCAATTTGAAATACAGCCTTGCCAAAAAGGGATTTCAAGCTGTTTTTGGGAAACAACTACTAAAAACTCCTTTTATAAATCCCCAAGATGGTAGAATGCGACCCACCATGGCGCAAGGCCTGATGGTCAATAATAAGTTCAAATCAAACATAGAGTTGGTCTTTGGGGCAATCAATAAAATATCGCCCAGAAGTACAATGAAATGGTACGACGTAGGGAATTCTATGGGTTTATATGCATCCGGAGTGAATTCCAATGGATCCAAATCGAATTATGTAGGCAACCTGCCGCAAACTGCTATATTTTTGGTATCCATCAATAAGAAATCATTTGATCGTATGTGGGAGATTTGGGTGCAATCAGTGCCGCAAATTTTTCAAACTTATTTCGCAAAATGTGAACGCATTCCAAAACAAGGTTGGGTTTATGGCATTCAAACAATCTACCAACATGCCTTGAAATTTGGGGGAAATCAAAACCCATTGAAAACTTACTTTCCAGAAAATAACCAATCCTTGGTTTTTAGTGGTAGAATTGGTTATGCAGTAAAACAACAGCAAGTATTCAACCTAAATGCTACTAGAATTACAGCAAAAGGCCGTTACCTTATGCCCAGAGAATGGGGTAGAGATCCGTTTTATACGTTTATGCCCCGGGAGAGAAATGAAGGTTATGGTGATGTGTGGGCATTGACAGCAAATTACACACTGTCAAACAAATCAAAACCGATGGGAATTGATTTTGGTTTGGGGCGATTTCAATTGCCATCACCCAGCTCGAGTGCATTGAATAAATATGCTTTTCCTTCTTATTACCAAGCCAACATAAACGGCCGTTATCAATTTCAAAACGGGTTATTTAAAGGTTTGTCTACCCAGTTATTGGTGGTAGGTAAAAAGGCAATTGCCAATCAAACATTGATACCAAAATATGAATTTAACAAAGTGAATTTGTTGCACATTAATTTGATACTTTCTTATTCTTTTTAGATCAAATTTGAGGAATTTGAGATGTTCTTATTTAATGTTGGTGATAATTGTCACACATAGGCATCGTTACAATATAGATATTTGCAGTATCGGATACACTCTTTATGGCAATTCAACTTTTAGATACTTCGCTGTTACAAGCGGTTTCGATAGATACCACACACATGGTTTTGGGGTATATCGGTGCTTTAATCATGGGCCTTTCCTTGGGTTTGATTGGCGGCGGCGGTTCCATTTTAACCGTACCAATCTTGGTGAAATTATTTGAAGTACCCAGCGTTTTATCTACTTCCTATTCCTTGTTTGTAGTGGGCTTAACCAGTTTGGTGGGTTCTTTTAGTCATATTAAAATGGGGAATGTTAACTGGCGAACTGCGCTGGTTTTCGGTGCTCCAAGTATCATTACGGTGTTGTTAACCCGAAAATATGTGATGCCCGCTATCCCAAATTCTTTATTCACAATTAGCGGATTTGAGGTTACCAAAGCCATTGCAGTTTTAATACTATTCGCCATTTTGATGGTTGCAGCTTCTTATAGCATGATTAAACCGTCCATAGTGCAAGAATCAGATAAAACAGAAGAAGCACATTTTAATTATCCGTTGATTTTGGGTGAAGGTTTACTCGTTGGTTTTGTTACTGGTTTGGTAGGTGCTGGAGGTGGATTTTTAATCATCCCAGTTTTGGTTTTGATGGCCAAATTAACCATGAAAGAAGCGGTTGGAACTTCGTTGATTATCATCGCCAGTAAATCATTGATTGGATTCTTAGGTGGCGATTTAAGTAATGGATCTACAATCGATTGGCAATTGTTGCTAACATTTTCAGCCATCGCCGTTGTAGGTATTTTGGTTGGAAGTTCAATGAGTAAAAAAATTCCAGGTAGCAAATTGAAACCGGCTTTCGGTTGGATGGTGTTAATTTTAGGTGTTTACATGATCTTAGATACATTACATATTTTGGGATAATCGCAGTAAATTACATGCCCAAGCATAGAAAAGTTCAATGTTGAATTAGTAATTTAGTGGTGTAATTCATGGAAGATTTAAACGAATCAAAACAAACCCAATTGCCAAACGCAGGATCCGCTTCTGGGTCTTCCGAACAACAGCAACATATTCACAAACTCATTGGTTCAATTAATGTGCTGATGTGGTTGGTGGGAATTCTCCTATTTGTAGTTTTTGTGGCGATGGGTTATTTGTTAAATAACAACGGAAAATCTACCGTGCAATCGCCCGATACAACTTTGTTGTTAACCCAAGAAGGAGCATCGGCCATTCCTGCTATTGGTGATGGTAAAGATTATTGGCAAGCGCCTTCGGAAGATGAAATGTCGAAGCAAGCCAATGCCGAGCAATTGTTGTATGGGAAAGAATTGATAGCACATACCGCCAATTTTTTAGGCCCTAAGGGAAGTGTGGCGCAGATTACCAATGGGATGAATTGTCAGAATTGTCACCTAAAAGCTGGAACACAGCCATGGGGTAATAATTATGGATCAGTGGCCAGTACTTATCCAAAGTACAGAGCCAGAAGCGGTGGAATTGAGGATGTTTATAAAAGGGTTTCTGACTGTTTTGAGCGATCATTAAACGGTAAAGCACCGTTAAAAGGTAGCAAAGAAATGGAGGCCATTGTGGCTTATATCAATTTTATAGGAAGCAATGTGAGGAAGGGCGATAAGGCTAAAGCTTCTGGTATTTATGAATTGCCTTACATGGATCGGGCAGCCGACCCCGAGAAAGGTAAAGTGCTGTATGCTGCAAAATGTATTAGTTGTCATCAAACGGATGGTTCAGGTGTTTTGGCGGCTGATGGTAAATCATATACATTTCCTCCATTATGGGGCAAGAATAGTTATAACCAAGGTGCTGGTTTGTATCGTATATCGAGATTTGCTGGATACATTAAAGCAAATATGCCGCAAGGCGCAACCTGGGAATCTCCCCAACTTACCGATGAAGAAGCTTGGGATATTGCAGCCTACGTAAATCAAATGCCCAGACCTAGCAAAGATTTAAGTAAGGATTGGCCAAAAATCGCCGAGAAAACTTTTGATCATCCATTTGGTCCATATGCAGATGGCTTCTCAGAAACACAGCATAAATTCGGCCCATTTAAACCCATAAAAGCGGCGAAAGACGCATTAACAAAAGACAAAAAATAAAATATTGATTATGATTATAGAGCAGATTTATACCGGATGTTTGGCACAAGGTGCTTACTATATCCACAGCAATGGTGAGGCCGTGATTATTGATCCGTTGCGTGAAGTACAGCCTTATTTAGATCGCTTTGCCAAAGATGGTGTAAAGTTGAAGTACATTTTTGAAACGCATTTTCATGCAGATTTTGTAAGTGGACATTTGGATTTGAGCAAAAAAACTGGAGCTCCTATTATTTATGGACCAACAGCAACGCCAGATTTTGAATGCACCATTGCACAAGATGAGCAATTGTTTTCAGTTGGAAATATAACCATTAAGGTGTTGCATACTCCAGGACATACCATGGAAAGCACTTGTTACTTGTTACTAGACGAACAAGGTAATCCTCACAGTTTGTTTAGTGGAGATACGTTGTTTTTGGGCGATGTAGGAAGGCCAGATTTGGCGCAAAAAGCCGCTGATATGACACAAGAGCAACTTGCAGGGATGTTGTATGATTCTTTAATGAATAAGATTATGCCTTTGCCAAACGAAGTGATGGTTTATCCAGCGCATGGTGCAGGTTCTGCATGTGGTAAAAACATGATGAAAGAAACGGTTGACAGTTTAGGGCATCAAAAAGAGATGAATTATGCGTTGAATCAGTCAAGTAAAGAGGCATTTATTGAAGCTGTGTTGGATGGGTTGTTGCCTCCGCCAGCATATTTTCCAATGAATGTGGCAATGAATAAAAAAGGTTATGAGTCTTTTGATAGCGTGTTGAATAATGGCCTTCGTGGATTATCACCCGAAGAATTTGAAGCTGCTGCCGAGACCATGGATGCTATTATGTTGGATACCCGCGCACCGGGAGAATTTGCTCTTGCGCACATACCCCGTAGTATCAATATCGGCATTGATGGCCAATTTGCTCCTTGGGTGGGCTCCGTAATTGGCGATGTGAAAACGCCGATTATTTTGATTGCTACTGAAGGTAGAGAGGAAGAAGTAGTTACCCGTTTATCGCGCGTTGGATTTGATCATATATTGGGTCATTTAAAAGGTGGATTCAGCAGTTGGACAGCCGCTGCTAAGGAAACAGATTCTGTAAACAGAATTTCAGCTGAGCAATTTGCTGCTGAATTTGAATCAGGTAAGAGTATAGTGGTTGACGTGAGAAAAGAAAGCGAATACCGCGCAGAACACGTGGAAGATGCATACAACAAACCATTGGATTTTATCAATGATTGGTTTGCGGGAGTGGATAGCCATGGCGAATTTTTTATGCATTGCGCAGGTGGATATCGTTCTATGATTGCCGCTTCAATTTTGAAAAGTCGCGGAATTCACCAATTTAAAGAAGTAGAAGGTGGTTTCGGGGCGATTGCCAAAACTGCCACTCCTAAAACAGATTTTATTTGCCAGAGTAAGTTGGTGAAATTATGATAGCATTTTTATCACAACCCTGGCCCTGGTATGTGGCCGGTATTTTTATTGGTCTCACGGTGCCTACCTTGTTATTGCTAGGAAATAAATGTTTCGGTATATCTTCCTCATTACGACATATTTGTGCTGCTTGTATTCCTGCGAAAATTCCATTTTTCAACTATGATTGGAAGAAGGAAATGTGGAATATCTTCTTTGTAGTTGGTGTATTGATTGGGGGATTTATTGCCAATACCTTTTTAGCGGATCCCAATGATGTTGTAATTGCTGCAAATACCAAAGCAGAATTAACATCAATGGGAATTACCAATTACAGTGGATTGGTGCCAGTTGATATCTTCTCTTGGGCTGCCTTGGGTGAACTTAGAGGCTGGATTTTTATGGTTTTGGGCGGATTTTTGGTTGGTTTCGGAACCCGTTATGCCGGTGGTTGCACCTCTGGACATTCGATTATGGGTTTGAGCAACCTACAAATGCCGTCTTTAATTGCTACTTGCTGCTTTATGATTGGCGGATTTTTAATGACCTGGTTTGGTTTGCCATTTTTACTTTCACTTTAATAGCTATTTAGATGGAACAACATAGGAAACAATTAGAAGATTCTGGATCACATTGTGTGAATCAGTCAAATATAGAATTGCCATGGTACAGCAACATTAAATACATGCTGGTAGGGATTGTGTTTGGGATTGTATTCGTAAAAGCTGAAATCATTTCTTGGTTTAGAATTCATGAGATGTTTCGGTTGGATTCATTTCACATGTACGGTGTTATAGGGACTGCTGTTGTAGTTGGGATGATCTCTGTTTATGTAATTAAACAATTTAAAATCAAAACATTTGAAGGAGAAACGATTGTGATTCCTGATAAAACTTTTGATAAAGGCCAGATTTTTGGCGGCTTAATCTTTGGTTTGGGTTGGGCGATTACAGGTGCTTGCCCGGGTCCTTTATACGCGCAAATTGGCTCAGGTCATACTGTGATTGTAGTTACATTGATTAGTGCCATTTTGGGCACATGGACCTATGGGAAGTTTCGCGGTAAACTTCCTCATTAAACCGATGAAAAATTGATTTGGGTGATAAAAGTTACTGACAAGGTTTTCATTCAATTGTTGTTTTGTATTAAAATTAAATTATGAGTACGATAAAAAAATTAGTGAAAGAGCAGGGCGCTACGGTGATTGACGTTCGCTCTAGTTGGGAGTTTGACGAAGGTCATGTTGAAGGTGCTATCAATATTCCGTTGGATGAAATTCCTATGAGAATTGATGACATCAAACAGATGCAACAACCTGTGATTGTTTATTGTAGAAGCGGTGGAAGAAGCAGTATGGCGATGGGCTTTTTGCAACAAGGTGGATTGTCTACTGTGTTCAACGGCGGTGGATTGGCAGATATGCAACTTCAATTAATGTGAAAAAAACATATGAAGAAATTAAATAAAATTCTATTTGCTGCTGTGTTTTTGCTTGCGAATATGATCAGTTTGCAGGGTTGCTCATCAAGTCAAACATCAAGCGAAGGGTCTTCTAATAATGTTGCAGCAGTTTCTGCAGAAGCCTCAAGCGAAAATACTGCCGATACGTCTAAACAGAAATTAGGCGCGGATAAATCTAAGCAAACGATCATTGTGGATGTTAGAACTGTGGATGAATGGAATGAAGATGGACATGCCAATTGCTCAGTGAATATTCCTATACAAGATTTGGAGTCGAGAATGGGCGAGTTGAAGGGATATGGAAAAATAGTTTTGGTTTGCAGAAGTGGAAACCGTGCCGGTAAAGCCAAAGTTATGTTGGAGTCTTCAGGATATTCAAACATCGAGAACCTTGGCCCTTGGCAAAATATTCAGTGTAAGTAATTGTTTATCGTTTTTCTCTTTTAAGACGTGGAATAACTAGATGAAAGGCGGAGCAGATGCTCCGCCTTTTTTTTTGTATCTTTGTGTTTGGATAAATTATGTTCAAGACCCGATTGTTGGTTTGGATTTGCTTAATCGCACTGTCGCCCATGAAACAGATGTTGGGTGTTGGGCAGTTGGTTGCGCATTATGTTGAACATAAGAAAGTGGATGCCAATATGGGTGTAGTGGAGTTTTTATTACGACATTACGCATCGGAAGACCACGAAAAGGATGGACATAGTAAGAAGGATCATCAACTGCCATTTATGCAGTTAGACAATAATTTTCATGTTTTAAAGCATACGTTACTTGTTACAGTAAATGGTTTGGTTCAGTCTCAAGTTGAGACCAAACAAACAGAGTACTTGCATTTTGTTGCCCACTCACTTTCTGGAGTTGAGTTTGATATTTGGCAACCTCCAAGAGCTATTTAATTCACCCATTTTCTGCCGGCAAACTTTGCTGGTATTTCTTGTTTTTTCTCAAAGGGAAAGGCATCGCCCGTTAAGATGCCATAGTAAAAAATTTATTTCATGTTAAAAAGAATTATATCGTTCAGCGTTAAGAACAAGCTTTTGGTAGGCTTGGGTATTTTGGCGTTAATGTTAGGCGGAATATACGAGGTAACAAGGTTGCCAATTGATGCAGTTCCTGATATTACGGATAACCAAGTTCAGGTTATTACGGTAGTGCCATCATTGGGTGCTCCGGATGTAGAACGCTTGATTACAGTGCCAATTGAACAAAGTAATCGCAATATTCCCGGACTAGTAAATATGCGAAGTTTCTCGCGTTTTGGGTTATCGATTGTAACCTTAGTTTTTGGTGAAGATGTAGATGTATATTGGGCAAGGCAACAAGTTTCAGAGCGCTTGGTAACAATTTCGCAACAATTGCCACCTGGATTGGCCGTGCCTACATTGGCCCCAATTACAACGGGTTTGGGTGAGATTTATCAATATGTTTTGCGACCTGAAAAAGGTTATGAAGATAGTTTTGATGCAATTAAGCTTAGAACACTACAAGATTTTGTGGTAAGAAGGCAGTTGCGTGGTGTAGAAGGAGTGGCAGACGTAAGTAGTTATGGTGGTTATCAAAAGCAGTATGAGGTGTCTGTGAATTTGGATAAGATGCGCGAATTGCATGTGGGTATGAATGAGTTGTATGATGTACTGAGTAGGGAAAATGGTAATGCAGGAGGAACCTATATAGAGCATGGGATGCAGGCTTTATTTATCCGAACTGAGGGGTTGTTGAAAACCTTACAAGAGATTGGTGATGTTGTAGTTAAGCGCAATGCAGATGGCGGCATAATCACCGTGAAAGACGTTGCGGAAGTGAAGGAAGGGAAGGCAACGCGCTATGGAGCACTGGGTTATAATGATGAAGGAGAAGTTACAGGAGCAGTGGTAATGATGTTGAAAGGTGGTAACTCCAATGAGGTGGTTAAAAAGGTTAAAGACAAAGTTGCGGAAGTGCAGAAAATGTTGCCCAAGGGGGTGAGAATTGAGCCCTTTTTGGATAGAACCAAAATGGTAAACAATGCCATTTCCACTGTAGAAAAAAACTTGGCTGAGGGGGCACTAATTGTGGTGTTTATTTTGGTTTTGGTTTTGGGAAATCTTCGCGCTGGTTTAATTGTAGCATCTGTGATTCCTTTGGCAATGCTGTTTGCGATCATCATGATGAACTTGTTTGGTGTTAGTGGGAATTTGATGAGTTTAGGAGCATTGGATTTTGGACTGATAATCGATGGTGCCGTAATTATTGTGGAATCCATTCTGCATCAACTTTGGAAACGAGAAATGCTGGGTACGGTTAACGCTAACCAACGTGAAAAAATAGTTATTGACAATGCAGGCAAAATGATGAACAGCGCTGTTTTTGGGCAGTTGATTATTCTGGTGGTGTATTTGCCAATTTTTTCATTGCAGCATATTGAGGGTAAAATGTTTATTCCGATGGCACAAACCGTTGCATTTGCATTGGTAGGGGCATTTTTATTGTCATTAACGTATGTGCCAATGATGTGCAGTTGGTTTTTGCCATTGATGCCTGGAAAGTTTCAATCTGTTTCCGAAAAATGGATGGAAAAAATCGAATTTAAGTTTATTCCATTGTTGAATTGGGCGATCAAAAAAGCGAATTTACTGATTGCTTTGGCCGTTGTGATTTTTGGAATCAGTGTTTTTGCTTTGATGCGTTTGGGGGGTGAATTTATTCCGCGATTGGAAGAAGGGGATTTTGCTGTTGAGGCTAGGATTTTAACCGGTAGTAGTGTAGACGCTTCCATTCAAGCAACCCAAAAAGCTTCTAAGATTCTATTAAAAAGATTTCCGGAAATTGAAAAAATAGTAACCAAGGTTGGTAATGGTGAAATCCCCACTGACCCTATGCCTATGGAGGCCAGTGATATCATGATTATCCTGAAGGATAAAAAGGAATGGGTTTCTGCTGATACATATGATGAATTAGCGGAAAAGATGAGCGCTGCGGTGGCTGAAGTTCCTGGATTAACGGTAGGATTTCAGTTTCCTGTTCAAATGCGATTTAATGAATTGATGACCGGTGCGAAACAAGACGTTGTGTGCAAAGTGTATGGAGACAATATGGATAGTTTAGCGCATATCGCCCAGCATATCGGAAAATTTGCTTTAGGCATTGAAGGTGCAAAGGATATTTATGTAGAGCAAGTGGTTGGACAGCCGCAAATTGTAGTGAAACTGAATCGTGAAAAGATGAAAATGTATGGGCTGCGTGCCGAAGAGTTGAACAAAATGGTGGAAGCATCGTTTGCCGGTGCTGTTGCGGGTAAGATTTATGAAGAGGAGCGTCCGTTTGATTTGGTAATTCGAGTTCAGGAGACCCATCGTATTTCGTTGGAAGATGTACAAAATTTGCCCATTGCTATGGATAATGGGGCGATGATTTCGCTGAATGCCGTTGCTGATGTGAGTTTGATGGATGGTCCGAATCAAATTCAAAGAGAGAATGCGCAACGCCGCATAATGATTGGATTTAACGTAAGGGGAAGGGATGTAGAATCTGTGGTTCAAGATGTGCAGAAATTGGTAAAAAGCAAGGTGCATTTGCCGGCGGGATATTGGGTAGAATACGGTGGTAGTTTTGAAAATTTACAGAGAGCCAAAGATCGTTTGATGTTCGCGATTCCTGTGGCATTGCTATTAATTTGGGTGTTGCTGTATTTTGCCTTCAATTCTGTGTCTTACAGTTTAATGGTGTTTTCGGCGATTCCTCTCTCGTTAATAGGCGGGATTTTGGCATTGGTTATTAGGCAGATGCCATTTTCGATTAGCGCTGGAATTGGAATGATTGCTTTGTTTGGTGTAGCAGTGTTGAACGGTATTGTGTTGATGGCGGATTTTAAGCGTAAAGAGGAAACTACTGCTGAAGATCAAATGAAACACATGGTGATTCATAGCACGGGAACACGTTTAAGACCGGTTTTGATGACAGCAGCTGTGGCAGCTTTGGGTTTTATGCCAATGGCATTGAGCACTGGGGCTGGTGCTGAGGTGCAGAAGCCATTGGCAACGGTGGTGATAGGAGGTTTGGTTACAGCAACTTTGTTAACCTTGTTGTTATTGCCTTCGATGTATTTGAAGTTTCATCATCGTAAAACGGGCAAAAAACGTGGGACAGGCGATCTGAATCATGAGGTAACTGATTCAAATTCAGGAATTAATTCTTTAGGTGAAAATGATACAAATACACTTGCTGAAACCCAAGTTGAAAATGGAACACAATCCGCTACGGAAATGGAAATAAATTCTCCTAAAGCGCCAAAGATTGTAACAGTGATTTTGTTGCTGTCTACAATGGTTTCGATGGCGAATGCGCAAATGAACAGTTATACATCGCATTTGCCGATGAATGAAATGAAGGTAGGAGGAAGAACTTGTACAAAAAATATTTCGCTAAGTGAAGCGATTTCTTTGGGTAAGAAGCAGAATTTGCAGTTGGTTTCATTGGAAAAGCAAGTGGCGGCCTACCAAGCGGAGGCAAGGTATAAGATGGGTTTAAGTAATACCAATGTTACGGCAGAATTGGGTCAGGTGAATTCGTGGTACCAAGATCAGAAATATTCGGTTTCTCAATCCATTGCGATACCAACTTTTTATAAATGGGATTACAAAACACGCCAACGTCAGAGAATTGTAGGTGAATTACAATACAAGTGGGATCAATTACAATGGCAAAAGGATGTACGATTGTTATATTATCATTTGCAACACACTTTGGAGCAGTTTCCGATGTGGCACATGCTAGATTCTGTGGGAGAGGAAAACTATAGAAAGATGCAGAAGCGCTATGCGGTTGGCGATATTCAGTTATTGGATTTGAATCAGGCGATGAAAGTTGCGGCAGATATGCATATTCAGTGGGATGCTTTAAACCGACAATTTGAGCGAGATGCGATGTGGTTGGGATTGATGTTAGGTGATAGTTGTTCTGTGTTGCCTATTGAGGAGGATGTGAATGAGATTCAGGGTTTGTTGAATGGTAAATTACCTGAACAAAGGCGGGAAGTTTTGACCAGTGAGGTGTGGGCAGAGCATCCGTATTTGGTTTTACAAGGGTCGAAGGAGCGATTGGCCCATGACAGGTGGATGTTGGAGAAGGCGGCGGCGGCGCCAAGCTTTCAGCTTGGCTATGTGCGGCAAAGCTTTCAGGGCTATGTTACGATTCCCCAGGGCGAGGTATTTTATGATAAGAGCCCTCAGTTTTCGCAGGTTCAGTTTTCCCTGAGCTTGCCGCTCTTCGCTGCGCAGCAGCGCGCCGCCGCCCAAAGTAAAAAAATGCAATACGAGTCGATTCAAGCTGAATCGCAATACAATCGCATGCAGTTTGAACTACAATCAAAACAGTTGTTTTCTAAGTGCGTTGAATTGGAAAATCGCATTCTGTTTTTTCAAGAACAATTATTGCCAGCTTCCATGCAAAATATCGACATTGCCAATAAACAACTCTTAAAAGGTGAAATCAATACCTTTACTTGGGGGATTTATGTTAAAGACGCTATGCAAACCTATTTGGATTATTATGAAATCGTTCACCAATTTGAAGCCAATTTCTGGGAATGGCAATTGTTAGTAATGCAACCAGGTACCGGAAATTAATTAAAACAAAAAATCATGAATAAAATATATCAATCGGCTATTGCCACCATATTATTTACCTCAGTTGCGCTAATTCAAACAGGCTGTGGTAAAATAGCAGATCAGACATCTGCAGATTCTAATAAAACAGAAGATATAATTTCCAACTCAAATTCGGGCGATTCCTGGCAGAAGGAAATGTTGTTGAAATTACCCAATACATCAGTAATTCTTACAGATGCTCAGATGAATCAAATTCATTTAAGTACTTCAACTTTGGTTGCTGAAAAAGTGGGCAATTCCGTTGAACTACAAGGTAAGGTAATGCCCAGTCCTACTGGACTAGAAAACGTTACAGCCTTAGCTGGTGGAACGTTGAAAAAAATCTTAGTGAAACCAGGTGATCAGGTGAGAAAAGGACAAGTACTTTGTTCAATTGCAAATTTGCAAGTAATGGAGTGGCAAGAACAATATGCTCAATCTGTTAAAATGGGTGCTGCACTCCAAAAAGAATGGGAACGTCAGCAAGATTTATATGCATCTAAAGCTAGCAGTGACAAACAACTACAAGCAGCCAAATCTGATTATGAATCCAATCACGCCAAGGTTTTAGCCTTAGAGTCTAAATTGCAATTGTTAGGTGTGAATTTGAATCAAGTGAAAAACGGTAACTTTCAACCTGTAATACAAATTGTATCGCCCGATGCCGGTAAAATTGAATCGGTAGACGTTCATACAGGTGAAACTGTTTCTGCAGAGAAAATTATTATGTCCATCTCACATAATCAGTATCAGCAATGGGTTCTGCAAGCAACGCCTGAAATGGCTGAACAAATTGTGGAAGGCAATGATGTAATCTGCTCTTTTTTAAGTTTGGATAAGAAAATCAGTACCAAGGTTGTTTCTGTTGGTAGTATGGTGGGCGATAATCGGTTGGTTTCGGTGTTTTTGGAGCCTAAGCCTAATTTGGTAAATGCGAAATTCGGACATACAATCAAAGGTGTTGTTTCGATGGGAGAACAACAGCGAATTGTAATTGCAGACTCTGCAGTTTTGGAAAAAGATGGTGGCTATTTTTGTTTTGTGGAATCCGATAAAAAAGGAGAATTCAAAGCTTATGCCTTGAAGGTTGATGGTAAATTTAATGGTAATTATATGATTGCAAATCCTCCAACTAGCAAAGTAGTTACTTCTGGTGCTTATTGGTTATGGATGAAATTAAATGAATCTTCTGAGGAATAGAACTTCAATTGTAGTTGCTTTTTTTACGAAGAACGAATTTATATTCTTGAAATACCCCAGAAAAAACCATTTTTTTTGGGGTATTTTTGTTGCTGTGATTTTTGGAGAACAAAAAAATAATCAAAGAGATAGGCGAAAAATATTTGTCATATTGGGCTTGGTTTTTTTGTTCAATTTTTCGTCAGTTGCTTACACCGCTGCCCAATCAGTGAATTTGCCCCAATGTGCATTTGAATCTGTGAATTCGATTCAATTTGCAGACACTTTAAAAGTGAAAGAATGGATCGCCAATTTGAAAGCAGCCCAACAGAATGGTACAATTCAAGTTCTTCATATTGGGGATTCTCATGTTCAAAGTGGTGCAATTACAGCTGCAACCCGAGCTAAATTACAAAAGATTTATGGTAATGCTGGGTTTGGGCTATTATTCCCATATGCCGCTGCAAGAACCTATTCGCCAAGAGGATATAAGTCAAGGTTTATTGGGGAATTTGAGTTTAGTAAAAGTTTTCAGCCGTATCCCAAATTTCCTCTGGGTTTAAGTGGTGCAACTGTGAAAACAGTTTCGCCAAAGTCGGTTCTGAGAATTCTGCAATTACCAGTTCAGCCTTTGAATACGCAGTACAAGATAACCTTATGGGTTCCCAATTCTGATTCCTTGTTCGCAACAATGGTGAAAGTGGGTGGTAGGGAGTATTTAATGCAAAAAGAGGTAGATTCATCCCATTTAAATGTCGCAAGGTTACAAGGGATTATACCAGCTATGGATACATTTCAGGTAGCTGTAAGAAAAACAAATGTTAACCAGCAATATTGGATGTTGTATGGAATGGAAATTGAGGTTTTGAATCAACCTGGATTGATATATCACGGAGCTGGTATGGGAGGCGCAAGATTAGAGTCAGTGCTCAACTCAACGGTAGTTGAAGCCCAGATTCAGGATTTATCACCGCAAATAGTGATAGTTGATTTGGGTACTAATGATTTTGCACCTTTGATGAATTATCCAGATAAGTTAGCTACCCAATTGCAGGTATTAATCGCCAAAATTAAAGGTGCTGCGCCAAATGCTATGGTGGTTTTGGTATCGCCCATGGATATGTATTTCCATGGGAAAAAAGTGCCTCATACCTTCGCATATTCCCAAATGTTGGCCGCAACCGCTAAAAATATGCATTGCGGCTTGTGGGATTGGTATTGGATTGCCGGTGCTAATAAAGCCGCTTTACAATGGCAGCAAAAAAAGTGGTTGTCTGGCGATGGAATTCATATGACCGAACCTGGGTATTGGGTAAAAGGAGATTTGTTGGCAGATGCTTTGTTGGATTTAATACATTCTGGCTTAATGGGGGATAGTTTAATTGAAAAAAATTGGTTGAATTACGATTCATTATGGAATCTAAAATATCCCAACAATAGGGTGTCAATACAACCGCGAATGGCCGACGATAATAAGCAGTTCACCATGGTTGGAGTCACGAAATCAGTAAGCAATGCAACTGTAAATGCCAGCCCTAAGGTAAGTCAAAAAACTATCCCCAAATCATCGACTAAAACCAAAGTTGAATCACCTTTTGTAAATCCAAAAGTTGCAGTTACTAAAGTGGCCCGTTCTCAAATTGAAAGTCCTAATTCTTCAAGTTCACCAACCGTTTTAAAAGTGTTGCGACATACGGTTAAGCCTGGAGAAACGTTGCAAGATTTGGCATTCGAGTATGATGTAAATCCAACAGATATTAAAAAGTGGAATAAGTTGTCTGGCAATCAATTACTCCCTGGAAAAACTCTTGTTATTCGAAAAATGATTCCAGTTGGACCTAGAACGAGATAAATAACTAGTGCCTCGGGAATTAAAGTATTAGATAAATAGGTTAATGTAATAAAAAGTATAAGAGAATCACTCAATAATGTTGTAAATTTGGTTTGATTGTTGTGTCTCAATTAAAAACACATTAGTTGTTGGTATGTATAAGTTTAATAAGCGTTTGAATATGATCATGGGCATGGCGTTGCTTTTATTTAGCAAAACTTTTGCTTCAAATCAAATAGGTATTACATCTTCGATTTCTCTTTTTTCTCAACCCAAGCCTGCATCGCCAGTGAAAAATGCAGCCGGGAAACCCAATTCTATAAATTCAGCTTCTTCAGTTGCCAAACCCAACAAGCCAACCGCTACTCAACCACCCAAAAATCCCACAGGAATCCAAAAATTGGGTATCTCAACGGATCGGAGATCAACCATTAATAAAGAATTCGTACTTAAATCGAAAGACAATGAGTTGCCAATGGTGGTTTCGAAATACAAAATAGTTCAAGATAATATCAATGGGTATTTGTATGAATCATTGGTTGCCGAGGAATTTGATGAAGTAAATGGTGATGAAGAATTGCCAGGTAATGGGCAAATAACAGAAAATAAAGAAGAGGAAAAGTCGGAAATTGAAATGGATATGGATTCTCTTATTGAGAATGCTGCAGATATGAATATTTTTGGGGAAATTGATTATTATGATGGTCAAGTGATAGGAATTTCAATCATGATGGAGTCGTTATCTCACAAATCCATTGATAGAAATCATTATTTATTTAACGCATTAACTGGTGAAGTAGTTGATGTTTGGGCAATTAAAAGTTTGGCAGGGAAGAAATTAGAATGGATGCAGCGAGTGAAAACGGCTTATGCAGAGGCAGTTGATGTTGCAATAAATACCCCATGTCTTATCGCCGATCAAAATTCTGCTGATTTGCTTTTGGCTAGGAAATATTTAAAGGATAGCGATTTTCAAATGGATGAGTTTACTCGTTCTCAGCCGCTTTATGTGCGTGATGGTAAGTTGATTTTTGATTATACTGTGCTTAAGCGATGCGATCCAGGTGGCGTTCAGCTAACCATTCAATAGAAACTAAAAAAAATTACGCAAAGTTATTTACCTTTTTCGAAGCAATGGTATAACGGAGCAAATTTTCCAAAAATGAAACTCCAAATTAATAATCCTTGTCATGAATCTTGGGAGGGAATGTCGCCTAATAATGAGGGTAGACTTTGCGCTGCTTGCGAGAAAGTAGTTGTTGATTTTACCAACATGAAAGATGAAGAGATTATTCAATTTTTTCATCGCCCTAAAGAAGAAAAAATATGCGGGAGATTTAATAGTTCGCAGGTTGGAAGAAAATTGTTAACAGAGGCAGGACCTTGGGATGATCATGTAATAAATACAAAGCATGAATTGTCCAATGGTATGCGCTACAATTATTTTGCTTTGGTGTTGCTATTTGCAGTAGCATCTAGTATGGCATCTTGTGAATCTAAAACCACTGGAGAAGTTAATGTTACTGGACAGGAGCAACCGGTATTACGTGAAGAGAGTTTGAGTTCTCCAAGGGATACTTCGATAGATAAAAAGGGTATGAAGTCTAATAAATTACCAGGTACTGTGGAATCCACTGATGAAATAAATAATTGTGTGATCCCTGATGAAGGCGAATATAGCCTAAAAGGGGAAGTAGTTCGGTTGATGGGTGATACAGTTATCGTTGAGTAACAGATTTTTTGTTTTGTCTTTTAATTTCAATTCTTTAACCGATTGATTATATGTGGTTTTTGAAAATCGCTTATATTTGGGTATGGAAAAATTGGTTATTCTTGGCACTTTGGGTGTTTTATTGGCTGCTTTGTCAGTTACTACCGTGCAGCAAGGCACAGTAATGGTGATTACGATGTTTGGAAAATATCGCCGTATTTTATACCCAGGTTTGAATTTTAGAATTCCATTTTTAGAGAAAATTTACAGAAAAGTATCTATTCAAAATCGTTCGATTGAATTGGATTTTCAAGCCATTACTCAGGATCAAGCCAATGTGTATTTTAAAGCTATGTTGCTGTATTCAGTGTTTGATAACCACGAGGAAACTATTAAAAATGTAGCTTTTAAATTTGTGAATGATCGTGATTTTATGACGGCTTTGGTTAGGACCATTGAAGGCTCTGTGCGTGGATTTGTTGCAACTAAAAAACAAGCTGAAATTCTGTCGTTGCGCAAAGAAATAGTTGAATCTGTTAAGGAAAGTATAGATAATGTTTTGGAAAGTTGGGGTTATCATTTGCTTGACTTGCAATTGAATGATATCACTTTTGACGATGTTATTACCAAATCTATGGCTCAAGTGGTGGCTTCAAGTAATTTAAAAGCTGCAGCTGAAAATGAAGGTCAAGCTTTGTTAATTACAAAAACAAAAGCAGCTGAAGCGGAGGGTAATGCCATTAAAATTTCAGCGGAAGCGGAAAAAATTGCAGCTCAATTGCGCGGTGAAGGAGTTGCTTTGTTTAGAAGAGAAGTGGCTAAAGGATTAACTGATGCAGCGAATCAAATGCATGGAGCAAACTTAGATTCGTCATTTTTACTTTTCAGTATGTGGACGGAAGCAATTAAAAACTTTGCTTCAGAAGGCTCGGGGAATGTAATTTTCTTGGATGGCTCAACTGAAGGGATGAACAAAACAATGAGAGAAATGATGGCGATGAATGCTGTAGACGAACTTGAGCCATTGGAAGTGGCGGCCAAAGCCAAAGCTATTAGAGCTAAGAAAACAGGAACAAATAGTTAAAGAACTATTTTGTACTTGACGGGATGAGGCTTGGGTTTAATAGCCATTGCCAGAAATCGGGCTCTAGTTTTACATAATCCCAGGCGTTATGGCCTACTCCGGAATAAATAGAAAGCTTTACATCTGTTACATGTGCGAAATGTAATTGACGAATTAGTTTTCTACTGTGTTTAATAGAAACAACTTTGTCTTTATTTCCATGGAAAATCCACCATCTCATTTTGGGGTTTGGATTAGGTATATTGCCTCCACCACAAATTGGAAATGCTGCTTGAAAGAAATCAGGTTTGCGTTTGCAAATTTCAACGGTTCCCATTCCACCCATAGATAATCCACCAACATATACTTGTTTGGGGTTGAACCAGGGTTGTTTTTTAAGACTGTCTGTAAGACCCATTAATAATTTCATGGCTATGGTTGGCGCGCCAGCCTCTTGGAATTGAAATTTGGTTTTGCCGTTCTTTTTTGCGGTTTTGATTACGTTGCTCCAATAATCATTTCTTGAACATTGAGGTATGAAAACCGCCATATTGTTATCTATTGCTGCATTCATTAACCAAAATCCCATATGCATGAGTTGGGATACATTATTGTTGCCTCTTTCGCCTGATCCATGTAGGAAAATGAGCGTAGATACTGGTTGGTATGTTTTATTATTGGGTTGATTTTCAGGTATATAGAATCTGTAAGGTAGGGTGTCTTTGCCTTGAACGAAATAACCATAAGAGAAGAATTTATTTGCAATGGAATCTATTTGAGCTGTCACTTTTGAACATAGAACAATTAACAAAATCCATAAATATTTGTAAATTCTATAAATTGCAAGGTATTTGTTGGTTTTCATGCGTTTACAAAGGTATTTAAAAGTTGGGGTGTTAAAATGGGTGTCATTTTTGATATTCAATTCAACATCTGCTCAAACGGAAATTGAGTATTTGAGAGATTCTGTATTAAAAAGTATAGATAATGGAATGATAGCAACCATTCGTTATCGCCCTAAAGATTCGGCAGGAGCAATAGGTTTACCTAATAAATACTCATCGCCAAGCCCAATGGGTAGTGACATGTTTTCGGAGTTGTATTATTGGGATGCATTTTTTTCTAACCGATATTATTGGTTACCAAAAGCGAAATTGGGGAATATAGAAGCCTTTGAAATCGCCCGAGGAAATGTAAATAACTTAATATACTTGGTAAATAAATATGGATTTGTGCCCAATGCTAATCGATTTTCCATGTTAAATCGCAGTCAATTGCCGTTGTTAAGCGAAATGGTGAAAGATATTTTTGAAATTTCAGGCGATGTTAATTGGTTGCAAACTGCAGTTGAAGCATTAGAAAGAGAACACCAATTTTGGATGCAAAATCGAGCGGTACAGGTTAAAGTGAAAGGAGACTTTGTGTCTTTGAATCGATTTGGCAATCAAGCAAACCGAGAGCAATTAATAGGCTTTTACAAGTTTTTAAAACAACGATTACAGCCGAATTCAGGGCATTTGTTGAATGGAGCAGTATCAGTGCCAAGCACTTTATTTGATGCGCACACAATTTTAGCGTCTGATGAACGCGAACTGGATTCTCAATTGTATTTTGCTTCACATTTATTAGCGGAGGCCGAAAGTGGTTGGGATTTTACTCCCAGATTTCAAGGCCATTGTATGGATTTTATTCCTGTGGATTTAAATGCTGTTTTGGGTTCCATGGAGCAAAATATGGTTGATTTTTACAGGGCTCTTCAAGCATTTGAATCGGATCCTTATAAAATTGATATTCAGAATTTTAGGTTAGTTTATTATCAAAAGGCTGTAGTTACAAGGAAATTGGCGATGGATAAATACTTATGGAATAAAAATTATGGATGTTATTTGGATTATAATTGGCGAAAATTTGATGTTGGTCAACCCGTTAGGAAACAATCATTATTAACTGCCGCATCTTTTTGGCCCATTTATTTAAACTGGGGTAAAGAGTCAAATGCAAGGTCTGTTCATAGAATGCTGAATGCTTTGATGTTTCACGATGTTGTAATGCCGATCGCCAAGTATGAAGCACATGCGCAGGAGATGCCTTATGTATGCCAATGGCATGCGCCTAATGTTTGGGCACCGTTACAAATTTTGGCTTGGGCAAGCATTCAATCTAAACCGCTTGGGCAAGATTTTTGGATGATTTCGGCGATAAAAAATAGTTGGTTACATTTGGTTACCAAACAATGGGAAACGGATGGGAAGTTCAAAGAGAAATATTCTGCGATCACCAATGAATCTGATGTTCAGTTGTTTAATAATTGGCAATCTATTGGTACAATGAAGAAAGAAGTGAATGAGAATTTTACTGTGGAGGAGGGTTACGGAACACCAACAATGATGGGTTGGACAGCGGCAGTAACATATTTTTTCCTGCTGTTGCCATAAGAAATATTTAATGTGCAACTTGTTATAAAACCATATTATATTTGATTATTCATTTTTTAAGGTGTTAAAAATTAATTTTCATAAGTGCCTATGGGTTTGGATGATAGTGCTTTTTTCAAGGCATTTATTCGCACAGCCATGTACTACAGGGAATTATATTGCGGGTCATCCGAAACCAACAAAATGCTTTGAAATTGTAAGTATTTTGGTGGATGCTTGCGATGGGAGTTTGGAAGGGCAAAATGAAATGGTTAGAATTATCGTGGGGAATAAAACTTTGGTTCCGGGTTTATTTGATGTGCCAGATTATTCAACTGGTATGGTAAATTGGGGAACCGGTGCACAAAATACATTTCGTGGATTTAGTGATGGGAATTCCTCATTAACAAGTAAAATTGCAACCATAAATAAATCGATTAAAGATGCTGGGAATTGTGGTCATTTGATTTTTGTGCCGAGTAATGGCAGAATTCCTCAGTATTCTCAAGGGTTAATAATTACTTCAGAATCGTTTAATGCCACAGCTCAAGATTTTTCCGACCTTCAAGATACGTTATATGTAATCATTCAGAAATCGGGGAATACAGCAGGTCATTTTGTGAATTACGGAACGCCGTCAACACGAACGTTTGTATTATTATATAATGGTATTTGTAGTGATACCGTTACATATGATAGGTCTAAACTAGTGAAAATTAATGGCTCAGCGGGTGCGGAAGATGGAGCTGTAGTGAATTTCGAATATGACGGAAAAGCTACATATGTAAATTATGGCTGTAGGGTTCCTTCTCCCAAACTTTCTGTACATATATTAAAGCCACTTTTGCCGCCTTGTGGTAGTCTCAATTTTAATTTATATGGAGTTGTAATTGGTAGTAGTTGCTATGAGTGGCAACTTGAAAGTAGTAGTTTCGGTTATTTCGATGATTCCAAAAAGTTGAGTACAGTTTTACATGTGAAGCCATCTTATTCTGGGAAACTTAAAGTTTTTCTAAGGGTTTGGGGTACATGTTCAAAGCCTGTTTCGGATACATTGATTTTGGATATTGTTCCTCAACCCTTGGCTGATTTTGATATTGATTCAAGCAATGCGCCAACATATTGCTTTACCCGGAAAGATGTGAATGGGAATTCTTGGCGATGGGGACTTGATTTGGGCAAAGATATTTCTACTTCCAAACCGCGCGGTGCGTTGTCGCCAGATACACTAACCTCTGTAAAAACCATTTGTAGTACCTATGCTGAAGGTGTTCATTGGGTGTGTTTGGAAGTTACTGGAAGCAATGGTTGCAAGGATACTATTTGTAAGACATTTGAATATAAAGTTAAACCGCCTCCGCCAACAGAACCATTCTTAGAGATCGCGAATGTGTTTACTCCAGGCGATCCCAAAGATGGATTGAATGATGAATGGCGCTTTCACAGTTGGGGTGTAATTGAATTCGAGGTAAAAGTTTATTCCCGTTGGGGACAATTGGTATATGAATCAAGCGATGTGAATGCTAGATGGAATGGGAAAGAATTGAATAAAGGAGTGGATTTGCCTGGAGGTAGTTATTTTTATCATTTCCGGTATAAACTAAATTCCTATCCAAGTGAATTAAAACAGGTGAATGGTGTGGTGACATTGATTCGCTAATAATTTGAAGTTCTTTCTTGTAGATTAAAAACAAAAGGACCCTTTTGGGGCCCTTATATTTATTGATTATGGAGTTCGTACATTGAACTAATTAATCAATATAACTACCTATTTTTTCAAAACTACTTTGTTGAGGAGTGCTTGTTATTTAGAAAGTTTTTATCAAAAAATTATTGAACTCTGTCTTTAGTTCTGAGTAAATTTTATTGAAAGTTACCATTTGTTCACGCAATTCGGTGTGGTCATCAGTTTTGCGATGGTCTGTTGCAACATTGTTGGCCTCTGCTATAGAAGCAATTTTCTTCTCAGCATGATTTATTTCGCTTTTCAATTCGTCTATCACTTCGTTGTGGCGAATAAATTGGTTTTGGAAGTGCTCCACTTGTTGCATTACTTCCAACTTGTTGTTAGCGGTAACAATCTCTTCTAAGCGATGCAAGAAAGTTTTGATTTCATCTTTTGCAAAGGCCAATTCACTGATAAACTGGTTGTGTTCTGCATGTAGTTCGTGAAGATATTTTTGTGTAGGTTCCATAATTCAAAGTTGTTGTATTTTTCTTGTTTGGGGTCTGATTTCCATCATTGGTTGAAATGATTTTCATCATATTTTGATTGGGAAATCTTTACGTAAGTTGTACATTAGTTTTAACTAATAAAAATGATATGAAAAATATGCAACCTAACATGGGTAACTTGGATCGTGGATTACGATTAATTGTAGCAGCAGTAATTGCTGTTTTGTATGGAATGGATAAAATTGCACCACCAACTTCTAATATTTTGTTGTTGTTGGCACTGTTATTTGCCGCTACAGCGTTTTTAAAGTTCTGTCCTTTATATGTTCCATTTAAGATGGATACAAGAGAAGAGAAGGGCGATAAATAAGATTTTTACCATAATTCTACGTTTACTTAAGTGTGAGATAAAAAAAGCCGGCGTATGCCGGCTTTTTTTATCTCAAATTGTTGGAGCCTTAGCCCTTGATTTCAAATCGTATCTTGTTTTATTTTTCAGTAACGAAGAATTTTTCTGTGATTTCCTCTTTTGAACCTGTTAATTTCACAGTATAGATACCTGGCGTGATGCCTTTGGGTAGTTGCATAGTTTGAACTGCATTGTTTGCAGCAACATTGAATTTCGCAACTTGAACACCCTGTAGGTTGAACATGCTTACAGTACTTATTCCATTGCTTAATGCATTTTTAATGTTTAATACACCTGCATCAATTGGGTTAGGATATAATCCCAATTCTTGGATTTTGTTTTCAGTTGGTTCGATATGATCAACTTTTGCCAAGTCGCCCATTCTCTCGATTACTATATCAAAACGGAAGTCAATTAATGAATCTCCTTTTGTGAAAATAAATTCGTATTGAGTACTGTCTTTGATTTCGATGGTTTTCTTCAAGAATTTATCAACCAATTTGATTTTATAAGTTGTGTCTTTGCTTGCTGTTGGACAAGTAGAGAAGGTGATTCTGTGAGTTTCGTAAAGGTTAGTTTTGGTTTTAAGCGGGAAACTTTGAATTTTGTTTTCTGTATAAGGTCTGTTTTCTTGGGTTAACCATTCGTTATCTACTGAATAGCTACCAATGCCTACATAACCACCATAGAATTTACGAACTTCATATTCATCCCATCCTAATTTAGAATTCTGATAAGCAGCATCCCATTCTATTACGGCAGCATCCATGTAAGGCAAGGTGTCGTACGGGATATTCATCGACATTCCCAATTGGTTACAACGCAATTTTGTAGCCTCTTCTTTAAATGCTGTTGTATTGGGTGTTAATGTTGATTTTGCGCTTTCAAAGAAAGTGATTTTTGCGTTGTTCGCTGTTGCGATGGCAAAGAATGATGCTCCAGCTTCAATGATTGAACTTTGTGCAACTGGGCCGCTTGTAAATGCAGTAGATCCGGTTCTTACCAATGTGCCAGATGTTTTATTCCAAACGTTATATGATTTGGTTCTAGGGTCAAAGATCTGGAAATAGTTAGAAACGTTGGTTCTGTATAATTTGGTGAAATCAATGTTGCTAGGATAGGGGTTGCCTACTAAGTTATAACCTTTGAATACACCTGTACCTTTATAAGCCAAGTTTTTAACAAAATTTCCTGTATGTACTTGTCCTTTAATGTCAATTACGCCATAGTTAGCTTTTGCATTCGGATCTCCATACCCATTGTCTAACATACCACGGAAGAATAATAAAATACCTTGCCCTAATGGAACTTTATTCGCAGTGTCTTTCCCTGAATATGCAACAAAGGCTGAGGTTGTTTCATCCCAATAATAACAAGAGGGTTTGCAATAGGAACAAGAAGTTGAAATAGAATCGGGGTTTACTGTACTGATTGTGCCAGAAATAACCAAGTCGTCAGTAATCTGAGATAAGTTAATTCCGTTTTCAAATGGGAAAGAAACTGTTCTAAAAGAGCGAACTGCGGAATTCCACATTTCCCATTTTACACCGCCAGTAATGGTTGAACCTTTACCCAATGTATCTAAACTTCCGATATAAGTACCGTCATTCTTTAACTGTAAAGTAGGTTCCCAAGCATTCCAATCATCAGCAGAACTACTATTTGGAGCGTTAGAAACAATCTCTACACTGTCTTCGAGCTTGTATTTGCCTCTACATTTAAGTGGCTTGTTAATATTTACTGTTGCAGGTGCAGTGCCATCACCAAAATGGACATGGCAATGTTCGTCAAATTCAATTTCACCATCACCGTCTATGGTTTGTTCGCGGCCGTCGAAGTGAATGTGTTTATCTGCTGTATGGCTGAATTCCATTCTGGAATTTGCACCGCATTTTACATCTCCTTCAAAGTGCACTTCTCCTTCTCCAGTGAATTTAACTTTTGGTTTCTTAATGCCATCTTCAGATTCGGTTTCAAAACTTCCTTTGATGATTGCTTTCGCCCCTTTCGATAATTCAAATTTCAAAGTGTCATTACCTCTCACTTTTACCTTCGCCCCTGCTTCAATTTCAAAAGTACTATCGATAGTAATTTTAGAGCCACCGGATTTACTGCAATTGATAGTTAATTCAGTACCCTCTTTTACTTTTATCTGTTTAATCTGATTGTCTGAACTCACAACCACGGTCTGTGTATCAGCGGCATCAATCGTGATTTTGTCGTCTTTTGACGGAGTTGCATTAGACGGAGTTGTATTACTGCCCGAGAATAGGTTTGAATAGCTTCCGCCGGTATAAGAGTATGTTTTAGCGGCAACAGTTACTGTACAACGATAGGTGTAGGTTGTTCCTGATGCAGTGTTAGAACTATTTGCATATCTAAATGTGATAGTGCCATAGTAAGTACCAGCCGTTGTGCCATTAAATGTAATGTTGAAAGTAGTTGTTTTATTGCCTGATCCTGGGGTTACATAAGTTGCTGTTCCAGATGTATTGCCAATTGAAACGGCGGAACCTCCTGTTACAGAGTTTGAGCTTACCCAATTTGTTGCAGAACCGCCCGAACTTGAACTCAATAAAACTTGCAATTTGTCGGTAGAAGAATAATCTGAGGTTTTAACGAAAAACTCTTTAGTGATTGCCCCAGAAGTGCTTGATTCCCATGCGATATCATAAGTAGTACCAGATGAAAGTGTAGCACTTGTTGCCGTAACACTTGATAAAACAGGTGTTAGCGTTATGTTATTAGTTAAAATGTTTAGATTTTTATTAAATGTAGTTGCAATGATATCTGGCTTGCCGTCTTTGTTCATATCGCAGATAAAAGCATTTGCCCAGTTTTTCGCAACGCTTGAGCTTAAAATGTCAGCGTTAGGAGTAAAGTTACTAGCGGTAATTGTTCCATTGGCGGCGCAGTCATTTTTAATCAAAGTAATTCCACCATAAGTAGTTGTGGACATAATTCCATATAATCCATTAGCGATATCGGGTTTGCCATCACCGTCAAAATCCCCAACATCAATTACCCAACTTGTTACAGAAGTACTTGCTGTAGGGTTTGCATTTTTAATGGTTACTGACGAAAAGTTTGAAGCTGACAAAGTGCCTGAACTATAATTGTTTTGGTAAACAATCATCTCAGTAGAGTTCATCTGGCCAATGATAATATCATTTTTGCCATCTAAATTTAAATCTGCAATTTTTACTGCAAATCCATTACCGCTTGTAGTTAAACTAATTCCACTTGTATATGATTGAAACGAAACATTTCCAGCGGAAGAAGTATTCAAAAGGATTTTGGAGGTGGTGGTTTTATTTGCTAAAACAATATCAAACAAACCATCATTGTTTACATCGCCCAAATCCAAATCCATTAAGTTTGTTAAACCTGTAATTGTTGTAGCGGTTGTGTTGATGGAAGGTGTAGTGGAAGAACTTGTGTTTTTATAGATATAAATTGAGCCTGCACCCGTTGTGAAGTTAACTCGCGTGAAGCCGATAATGTCCATTTTGCCGTCTATATTTACGTCGGCACACTTCAAATAGGCAAAAGATGATGCAACCGTTAGGGAAGTTGAGGAGAACGTTACAGAACCTCCAGAAGTTGTGTTTTTGAAGCAAACAACATTGCCAGAGGTAGCAACAATGATATCCAATAATCCATCGTTATTGAAGTCAACTACGTCAATGTCGTATGGTGATTTTGATGTAGCAGAAGATGTGTAAGCTGCTGTATAGCTGCTAATTGTAGTTGTGCCACTTGAAGTGTTGGTGTAAACCAAAAGTTTTTTGTTGGTGTAATCCATTACCGCGATATCAACTGATCCATCGTTGTTGAAATCGCCCAATCCCATATTTCTACGGATAATGCTAGAATTGCTACCAGTTGCCGCTAAACCTGAAATTGTTAATGAAGAAGTTGAGAATTTCGACGATGCTAGCGCTGTTGATGTTCCCCCCCAAGTTGGCGCAAATTTTTCTTTAGATAAAACCGAAAGGTTAGTTCCTGTATTTACAACTCGGATCGAGCCGTATGTAGCAGAATTTGGAACCGTAACCGACAGTGATGTTGCTGAAGCACTGCTAACAGTTGCCTTCGCAGCACCAAAATATACCGTATTACTGGCTGCTGTAGTGTTAAACCCTGTACCGGTAATTGTAAAGGAAGTGCCACTTGCTGCACTTTTACTGGAAATAGAACTGATTGTTGGCTGAGCCATCGCAACAGAACCCAGTAATAAGCCGGTTACTAAGAGTGAAAGTTTACTTAAATTCATGAGAATGTAGTTTGCCTCTAATTTAGATATTCAAAATTACCATAAGATTATGAAAAAAATGCATGACATGTGTCATGATTCGACGAAAAATGATAGAATGTTAGGTGTGATTCAGAATTTTTAGGTTTTGAAACTATTTACAACTGAAATTTCTACGCAAGTTGTAGTATTAAATACTTAATTAAATGAAAGTTGAAAAAAGAGAAGTTTGATTCCTGGTCAACCGCCTTGATTACAAAAATGCCATTGAAAGGGTGTGTTGTTTTGATTGTTTACACGAATAATTTTGCGCATAAAAAAAGCCCCGCAAAACGGGGCTTTTTTTATGCTTGCAGAGAGGAAGGGATTCGAACCCTCGATACGCTTTTGGCATATACACACTTTCCAGGCGTGCTCCTTCGACCGCTCGGACACCTCTCTATTCGGGTGCGAAGATACTGTCAAACCGCCGCC
>JAGKXC010000146.1 GCA_021151535.1 Sphingobacteriia bacterium
GCCCGCATTTGTTTTAATGGTAATCATAGGATCTTCTATTTTACCATAATTAACAACCCATTTACCTGTTTTGATTTTGGTTGCTGGAATAATTGCCATTGTAGACTGAGAAGTAACATATAATTCTTCAGCACTTCGCGTTTTATCTATAATTACAGACTGTTTGGTTTTGCCAGCATTTCCGCAAACATATACGGTTCCGTTGCATGTTGCAGGGAAAGAAACTTTGATTTTATCTTTTCCTCTAGTAACATTCAATTTCTTTTGTTTATCTGGCTTCAAAGAAGATTCTCCATCTTTAGTGAATACCATCAATTTAGCCTTTTTATATGTAGGGCCATCCAAATTGAAAGAAATATTCATTGGCACTTTTGCACATGTATCACCAGGCATTCTTACTTCATAAACACCTGCCCAATTGAAGCCTTCACCTTTTGCAGTTTTCAAGGGAGCTCCGCTGTTAATGATATCTTCCATTGAGGTATATTTTTTGATTCTCACACAGTTTTCAGCACCTCTTGGGCACATTTTCTTTAAATCGCAAATATTCAATGTTAAATACAATCCATTACCAACCAACACCGTAGTATCGCGAGTACAAGTATCTTTCGCCGCAGGTTTTGGCAATGGTTTTGGCTTTGGCTTTTCATAAATGGTGATTTCTACCCTTCTATTTCTAGCTTTTTTCTCAGCAGATGTCTCACCTTCTCTTGGTTTTGATCTACCAAAATATGCTTTAGCCATCCAAGTAGTATCTATACCGTTTTCCATCAAAAATGAAAAAACATTGTCTACCCTACCTTTAGATAAACGCAAATTGGCTTGATCATCACCTGTACTATCTGTGTGGCCTGTTAAAACCAAACGAAATTCATCTTTTACTGCCAAAGTATCTAGTAATTGGTTAAGTTTCTGAATTTCAGGACCTTTAATAACTGCTTTACCTGTTTCAAAATAAATTTGAACCGCTGGCATAATCTCCTTAGGCTTTGGAGCAGGCTTGTTTTTGGCTGATTGTGCATTCAATACCGCAGAACCCAATACCACTGCACTCATCAAAAGTATGCGTAAGTGTTTCATGATTTTTTTTTGCGAAAATAAGTGTTTTCATGGTTGCGAATGAAATAAATCCATTGAAAGTATCCGATTTGTGAAAAAAATAATTCCTCACTGGTAAAATCTTACAATTCATAGATTCAATATTTCAACAAATAACTACTTTCGTAGAAATCAAAATCTCAACTATGACATTAAAATTACCAACTAGTAATTTGATTAAAAAACAATCAGCCTATCGAGCAAATGCAAATTACCTGAAGCAATTTTTGGGATGTAAATCATTGACGATCTTATTTTCCATCATTTTCAATTTCAATTTATTGTATTCCCAAGTTGCCAAAACACAAGTTGTTCAATTAGAATCAAAAGCCAATACAGATGGAACCATTACATTGAAATGGCCAGCGGAAAATTATACAGGGAATTATGTTATATACAAAAGAGATGCAAACCAAAATATTGGCACATGGAGTGGTATTTTAGCAACAGTTGCAGGCTCAAATAGCAATTGGACAGACGCAACAATGAAGTCAGGAATGGAAAGAGAATATTTGGTAGCCAAAGTAAATGGAAACAATACTGAAGCACTTGGTTATATCATGGCGGGAAATAAAACAGTTGCAAAACCCAATATTGGTGGCATTATCTTATTGATTGATAGCAGTTATATAATCGCCCTAAAAAATGAAATTAACATTTTAAAATCAGATTTAACCGCCGCAGGTTGGAAGGTTTATGTGCAATTCGCTGGCCGCTCTGAAAAAGCCGATGTTATTAAATCTCGAATTGCTGGAAGTTTAGATAAAATGTCGATCCGAGCTAGAGCGCTTTATATCATTGGTCACGTACCCGTTCCATACAGCGGTTATTTTAGCAGTTCAGGTGACCGACCTCCACCAGATGGACATGTAGAAGGTTCAGGTAACCATACCGGCGCATGGCCTGCAGATGTTTATTATGGTGATTTAAATGGCATCTATACTGATAGAATTGTAGATTGCACAACTGGAGGAGATACTCGAAATCACAACAAACCCAATGATGGTAAGTTTGACCAATCCGTAACCGTAGAAAACATAGAACTGGAAATTGGCAGGGTGGATTTTTATGATATGCCGGCATTCTCTACTAATGATACGCAAATGGTAAAAGATTACTTAAATCGCGTTCATGATTGGCGATTAGGACAAACACCATTTGTTTCAAGGGCTTTAATTGACAACAATTTTACAGGATTAAATTTGGCTTCTAGTGGTTATCATAATTTGCCAACTTTTGTAGGAATTGACAGTGTTTTTGATACTAGAGATTATTTTCAATCTCAAACTACCGGAAATTATCTCTGGAGTTATGGTTGTGGCGCAGGTAGTTACACATCCTGCAGTGGCATTGGAACAAGTACTGACTTTGCAACAAATCAATCAAAATTTAGCAATATTTTCACAATGTTGGCTGGCAGTTTCTTTGGCGATTGGGACAGTAAAAACAATTTATTGCGTTCTTCAATTGCCGCAGGTTCTTTAAACTGCATGTGGGCAGGAATTCCCAAATGGTATTTACATCACATGGGATTAGGAAGCCATATTGGCTTGGGGGCTAAAATTACTCAAAACAATGAAAATCAGTATTTTAATGGTAATTTCAATGGATCTTGGAGAGGTGTTTTCATTGCATTAATGGGTGATCCAAGTATTCAGATGATTCCTGTACAACCTGTTTCTAATTTATCGGCTTCATCAAAAAATGGGATTGTAACGTTGAACTGGTCATCTGCAGAAAATGTAGATGGTTACTATATTTATCTACACGATACTACAACAGGCGAATTTACATTAGCTTCTGCTTTAAGATGTCCAAATTCAGTTTCTTATACAACCGATACTTCATATACAGATAATTGCAACTGGACAACTGGAAATTTCAGATATGCTGTTAGGGCGATGAAATTAACAACAACTGGATCAGGAAGTTATGAGAATTTAAGTTTGGCTAAATTTGTAAACATCGATAATGTAAATGCTGTAGAAAGTGTTAAAAATACAGAAATCAACATACGGGTATCGCCCAATCCAACAATAGACAAAACTTTAAATGTCAATGGATTAATCTCGAATTTTACTTCGGAGATTAAATTGTTTGATATTCAGGGTAAAGCAATTAAGATTTGGGAAGTTAACCCATTAAATGGCTCAATTAAATTAGATTTACCTAGTAATACAGCGGCAGGTGTATATCAAGTTCAAGTAATTCAAAACCAACTGCAATTTACCCAATCTGTAATTATCCAATAAAGAGAAATAATTGCAATTTTTAGAGAATATCGAAATCAATAATGTTTATAACCATTCAAATATGTTAGTGATTGCATTTTTGATATGTTGATATTATCCTTATTTTCGCGCACTTAATTAGAACTAACAATAAATTATGAATACCATTCTATTCCTTATTCCCGCATTGGGTATCATTGGATTGATCGTAATGGCGATTAAAAGTGCCTGGGTTAACAAACAGGACGCCGGAGACGACAACATGCAAAGACTCGCAGGCTTTATCGCCAGAGGTGC
>JAGKXC010000044.1 GCA_021151535.1 Sphingobacteriia bacterium
GACCTTATCATCTCTGGTGTATACTCAGGAACTAACCAAGACTCAATGGACCATTCTTGTGGTTATTGCAAAGCATCCTCATATGCTTGGAATGAAACTACAAGCACATGGGATAGTATTAACGCAAGCAGTACTGCTACAAAAATCAACCCTGGACAAGGTATGTTGTTATTCTTCCGAGGTTTATTAAACAATGGTTTAGGAACACCTTGGACATCTGCAAACCCCGGAAATATCGATTTTAAAGGCGAGCTTTTCTTCGGCAGCAAAACTGTTACTTTAGCCAAGAACGGCACTGGTGGATTAGCTGGTTATAACTTAATCGCCAATCCTTATCCTTGTCATATTGATTTCAGAAACCTTACTCGTAGTAATGTGCAAGACAAATTCCAGGTTTACGACCCTACAACCAAAAGTTATAACATTTGGAACAATACAACAGGTACCGTTCAAAAGTCAGGTACTTCTAAATTTACGAATGGCAGCAACGCCCATGTAATTGAAATTGGTGCTTCATTCTTCGCAATTGCTTCCTCCAATGGCGGAACAATAACATTTGATGAAGCAGATAAAACAACTACTGGACCTGATGCCACTGCATTTAGAATGGTTGATTCTGGTATGCGTTGCAATCAGGTGAGAGCCGAATTGCGTTATGCGGTAGATTCTATCAAATTTGCAGATCAATTCTTCTTAGAATGGAATGCTACTTATTCTAATGTTGACGTCAATTCTGATGCTTACGACGTAAATAAAATCTACGGTGGATACCTAGGTTTGGGAACAAAAACTCCAAATAATGATTGGATGAGCATGGATTATCGCCCTTCAACTGGCGAGAAAAAGCAAACTTTTGCTTTGGAAACTAGAACAATGGACAGAAACGAATACCGCATTAATTTTAATACTTGCGTTAACAACAATTCGTATTCAATTACATTGTTAGACAAAGAAACCAACACATTGGCTCCAATCTCTGAAGATACAGATTATAAATTCCAAACTTCAGATCAAAATACATACTTCAATGATCGTTTTGAACTAATCGTAGAAGAACTTGCTAACAGCACTAAAACAGCAACAAAATCTAATTTCCATGTTTACCCTAACCCTGTAAGCAATGGCAAATTGAACATTGCTACCGCTGAAAATACCCAAATTGTCAGCATAGAAGTGTTTGATATTCAAGGAAGAAATGTTGCAAGGTTCAATAAAGTTCAAAACCACGAGATCCAACTACCGTCTAATCTGGCTAAAGGCTATTATACGATTAGCTTATTAACTAGCAACGGCATGGAATCTACAAAGATTTTAATCAATTAATTTTTGCCCACCAATTAACTTGGTGTAACTTTAAACGAATAAAACGAAGGGCTGCTAGGTTGCAGCCCTTCGTTTTTATAACCATCTCAAGATTTGAGTTATCTTCGCAATATGGGTTCATTTGAAGAACAAATATGTAGCTTTATTTATGGTGAATTAACAAAAGCCGGACTCCAACCTGCAATGGCGGCATTAACGGAGAAAATCATCATTACTGTTGGTTTAGCTATTGCAATTTATTTAACAGACCAAATTTCTCGTAGGTTAATACTTGCTCTTGTAAAGTGGTGGGCTAATAAACGAAATAAAGTTTACGAAGACATATTCGTAGAAAGAAGAGTATTTAAACATATTGCGCATATCGCCCCTGCACTTGTTGCAAAATTTGGCACATCAGTGCTATTTAACGCACACAATGGATGGATCATTTTCTTTGAGCATATTGTAAATATCTATATAATTTTCGCGTTCGTCTTCTTTGTTCAATCTATCATTCAAGGCGGCAAAGCAATTCTCGCAGAAAATCCAGATTTCAACGACAAACCCATTGGATCCTACTCACAATTACTCAATATAATCAACTACTTCTTCGCTGCCCTGTTTGTGGTTTCTGAATTGTCTGGCCAATCTATGTGGGCTCTACTTACCGCAGCGGGCGCATTATCGGCAGTATTGTTGTTGGTTTTCAAGGATACAATTACAGGATTAGTTGCTTCCATTCAAATTTCTTCAAACGACATGATAAGGATTGGCGACTCAATTGAAGTACCCAAATACGGAGCAGACGGTGAAGTAATTGAAATAAATTTAACCACCATTAAAGTTAGAAATGGCGATAATACAATAACTACTATACCAACTTTCGCCCCAATCACAGATTCATTTAAAAATTGGAGAGGAATGGAAGAATCAGCAGGCAGAAGAATTAAGAGATCAATACATTTAAAAATAATCAGTATCAATTTTCTAGAGCAAGATTCAATTAACCTGATGAATTCTAACCCTGGAATCGCTCCGATTATTGCAAAATTTGGTCCTCAGCCTTCTAATCCTTTAAATTCTTATTCCCAAATCACCAACCTTACATTATTTAGGGAATATTTAGTGCAATACCTGAAAAATCACCCCAAAATCAACTCAAAAATGGTGTGTACAGTAAGGCAATTAAATCCAACAGACAAAGGATTGCCACTTGAAATTTATTGTTTTACAAATGAAAAAGAATGGGTGAAATATGAGAATGTAATTTCAGAAATATTCGAACATATTATCGCCGCATTACCTTATTTCAATCTAGAAATTCACGAAAGCCCATCAGCAGTTAAAACTTCCAATTAACTATATGACAATTAAAGTCCCAAAATGGCTATTACTGTGTCTTGCTTCCCTTATGCTAAGTCAAGGCGCTGTTATTAGCGATAGTTTGTTTGAATATGCCAAAAATCTAGAAATATTTGGGAAACTATATACCGAATTAGGAACCAATTACGTAGATGAAATTGAACCAGGAAAATTAATGAAAACAGGCATAGACGCCATGTTGAAATCATTAGACCCATACACTGTTTACTTCTCTGAGTACCAGGCAGAAGAGGCATTAATGGATCGCCAAGGGCAATACGGAGGCGTAGGCTGTAGAACTATTTCCAGAAATGGGTATCCAGAAGTTGTGGAAGTAATGGAAGGATATGCTTTTGATAAAGCTGGGGTAAAATTGGGCGATATTATTACTCATTTCAATAATTTGGATTTGAAGGATAAAACCTCAGATGAAATCATGATGTTGATGAGAGGAGCCCCCAATACAAGCTTCCAAATTACTATCAAAAGACAAGGTGCTTCCATGGTAAAACAAATTACCAGAATGGTAATCAAAACCAATAGTGTCACTTATTCTCAAATACTAAAAAACGACATCGCCTATGTAAAATTAGAGGAATTCAATCAAGGTGCCTCAGCCGAAATTGAAAAAGGCCTAAAAGAGTTAATGGCGAAAACTTCCCTTAGAGGCGTAATTCTTGATTTGAGAGATAATGGCGGTGGGTTATTGAATGAAGCAGTACAAATTGTTGGACTTTTTGTAGGTGAAAACAAATTGGTTGTTTCCCTTAATGGTCAAAACCCGCAAGGACCTAAACAATGGATTACACCCAATAAAGCCATTCTTCCTAATACTCCGTTAATAGTGTTGATCAATGAGCGATCTGCTTCAGCTTCTGAGGTTGTTAGTGGAAGTTTACAAGATTTAGATAGAGCTGTAATTATGGGTCAAAATAGCTTCGGAAAAGGATTGGTTCAAAATTATATAAGCTTGCCATATAGAACCCAAATGAAAATCACAACTGCCAAATACTATACCCCCAGTGGCAGATGTATTCAACGATTAAATTATGATGAAAAAGATGCTTCAGGGAAGGCAACCGTAAAATCACAAGATCAAAAAAGAGCATTCACTACCAAAAATGGTAGAAAAGTTTTTGAGGCAGGTGGCATTGATCCAGATGTACTTACAGATCCGTTTAAAGGTTCTGAAATCTCCAAATGGCTTGATAAACAATTAATTTTCTTTGATTTCGCAAACAAATTAAATTTCAGCACTCCTATTGACACAGTGAATTTTTCAATTTCACCTAGTCAAATCAATGAATTTATAGAATTCGCTACAAATAAAACTATACAAATTTTAAATGATGCATGGACCAAACAAATGGGAGCAGACACAAAAACACCTGCAATTATTGCAACATTAAACCCATTCAATAATCCTGCAACCATCAATAAAATCAAAACAGAAATCATCGCTGCTAAATCAATGATTGAACACAAATTGAAGGTGGAAATAATGCAAAGAAAACTTTCAAGACAAAGTTTCATTACAAAATCATTATCAATTGACAATGAATTAGATAAAGCTTCTGCATACCTGTTAAATGCGGAGGATTACAACCGAATTCTATCGCCCGTTAGTATAAAAAAATAATGATTCCTTTAAGCTATTTCATAGTTGGTTGTGTTGGTGGATTTTTGGCGGGCTTATTAGGAGTAGGTGGTGGGTTAATTTTCATTCCATTCATCGAAGAATACCTAAAATCACATCCAATATCATCTGATGAATCAGTAAAATATGTATTGGCCAATTCCATTGCCATTGTTTTTGCTTCAGGGATTTCAGGGATATTTCGCCAATACAAACAAGGAAATTGGGATTGGAAAGGAAGCTTAAATATTGGAATTCCCGGGGCGATTGCTTCGTTTGGAATGTCGTACCTGATTGAAAACGGGCATTGGTATAGCAAATCTTCTTTTCAAACAATCTTTCTCGGATTTTTATTGATATCCATTTACAACATGTTATTCAGTAAAAAAGGGCAAGTAACAGACCAAACAACAGAAGTTACATTCCAACCCAATTGGAAAAAATGGACGATCGGTTTGATAGCAGGCACCACAGTTTCACTGTCAGGATTAGGCGGTGGAGTAATCATGGTGCCACTTTTTAGAATGTTACTGAAAATGCCGATGAAAAAAGCAACTGCATTATCGCTTTCTATCGTGCCTATCTTGGCTTTTGCCAGCCTACTAAAATATACAAATGCCATTCCTTATGCCTTAATAAATAAAGGCGTTTTTGAAGTTATCAATCATGATCAATACTGGTTAATTCCAAACCATTTGGGATATATATTACTCCCCATTGTACTTCCGATGATGTTTGGAACGATAATTACTACTTCTTATGCCCAGAAAAAGGTGAATTCTATCCCTGTTCTATGGCTAAGAATTATATTTGCATTAATTTCCATAACAATTTTAGTTAAAACCCTATTTAAATTATTAAAATGAAAAAATACTTTGGTCTCTTTTTAATTCTATCTGTATGCTTTACAAAAACATACGCTCAAAATTCCAAGTCTCCGAGCGCTATTTTAATGAAAAAGCATATTACTTATTTGGCATCAGACCAACTTGAGGGTCGGTTAACTGGTTCAGTAGGCGAACAACTCAGTGCAGAATATATTGAAAAAGCGTTTAAAGAAGCTGGATTACAACCTGTTCAGGTTGCAACTGAAGGTGCAACAAGCAGTAAAAATATTCCTGCATCCTATCAACATACTTTTCCTTTTGTAAAACTCAGAATTACTACCAACAGTTCTAAGTTTCGTTTCGTTGGAACACCCGATATGCCAGGTATCAATGCCGATCTTAAAGTAGAATTTACTGTTTTTAAAGACTTTTACCCTATCGCCCAATCCAATCCAAATGATTCTATTACCTTGCCTCATGCTGATTGTGGTTATGGAATTGTTCATGAAAAAAGCGGTAGAAACGATTTTGCAGAATACCCCGATTTAACAGGCAAAATTTGTGTAATGCGATTGGGATACTTAGATGAAGCCGAGAACCCACATTCTCCCCTTGCCGAAGTAGCCGATATCCAAACAAAAATCGCCGAAGCAATGAAAAGACATGCAAGAGGTATCATTTTCATCAAAGGTCTTAACACTCCTGCAAAGAGCATTCCTTCAGGCAAATTGGGTAGAAGTGACAAAACTTTAGATATACCTATTTTCTTTTATAACTCAGACAAACCAGTTCCTCCAAGAATTCATGTTACCATGATTTCAAAAGTGGCTGCGCCTACAGTCAACGCCATCAATGTAATGGGTTTCAGAAATAACCACAAAAAAGAAACCATCATTATTTGTGCGCATCACGATCACGTTGGCTATAACGAATACGAAAACAGCCGATACACAGGTCCTCGCGCAATCCATAATGGCGCAGACGATAATGCATCTGGGGTTGCTGCAATGTTAGAATTGGCAAGAACTTTAAAAGGTAAAAAATACAAGAAGTACAATTACCTGTTCATCGCTTTTTCTGGCGAAGAATTAGGCTTGTTAGGTTCAAAATTCTTTGTGAATCATGCACCAATTTTCCTTTCAGGCAAAACCAAGTACATCAATCCTCAATATCCAAAAAATCCAGCTCTTTCAAGAGTAAAATATGTGGTAAACATCGATATGTTAGGGCGATTAGACTCCACCAAAAAGATTTTAGCCATTAACGGTGTTGGAACATCATCACAATTCCCTATTTCCATTTCTAAACTCAAATTAGATACGAATGCAATTAAGATCACTACTACAGAAAGTGGACTAGGCCCAAGCGATCACGCTTCATTTTATATCGAAAATATTCCTGTTGTCCACTTTTTCACAGGTCAACACGAAGATTACCACAAGCCCTCAGACGATGAAAACAAAATCAATTACCAAGGAATGGTAAATTCCGTAGATGCAATTTCGCAATTCATCGCCATAACCAATAAGAGCAAGAAAATCACTTTCAACAAAACAAAAGATGTTACTCCAGGCAGAATGCGCTTTAAAGTTTCATTGGGGGTAATGCCAGATTACACTTACAGTGGGAAAGGGATGAGAATCGATGGCGCAACAGATGGAAAACCCGCTCAGAAAGCAGGACTTATAAAAGGCGACATTATCACAAAATTGGGCGATACATTAGTGAACTCAATTGAAGATTATATGGGTGCTTTGGGTAAACTTGAACCCAATACAACTGTAAACGTTACTTTAATCAGAGGTACAGAAACCATTGTTATCCCAGTTGCCCTGTAACATTTAAGAAAATGAAAATTATTGACCATATCCAACAGGCAGATAAAACTCTCTTTTCATTTGAAATTCTACCACCGCTAAAAGGTGCTGATATAAAAAGCCTTTATCAAGGGATTGACCCATTAATGGACTTTAATCCTTCCTTTATTGATGTTACCTACCATCGAGAAGATTTTGTACTTAAAAAACGTCAAGATGGCAGTTATGACCGCATTTCTACCCGCAAAAGACCCGGTACTGTTGCCATTTGTGCCGCTTTACAAAATCATTATAAAGTTGATGCTGTTCCTCATTTAATTTGCGGCGGATTTACCAAAGAAGACACAGAAAATGCACTAATTGAATTAAACTTCTTGGGAATCGACAATATCCTTGCGCTTCGGGGCGATGCTCGAAAAGGGGATACACACTTTGAACCAGAAAAAGGCGGCAATAAAAACGCTTTGGATTTAATTCACCAAGTAAAAAACATGAATGCAGGTGTTTATTTGGATGAAGAACTTAGCAACACGGCAGAGTCAAATTTCTGTACCGGAGCAGCCTGCTATCCTGAAAAACACGCAGATGCCCCTAACTTAGAATCTGATCTAAAATATCTTAAAAGAAAAGTAGAAGCGGGTGCAGAGTTTTTGGTTACACAAATGTTTTTCGACAACCAGAAATATATAGAATTTGTAGAAAAATGCAGAAGTGTGGGTATCAATGTGCCAATCATTCCCGGTATTAAACCCATTGCTACGCGTAAACAAATTTATACCTTACCCAAACTGTTTCATATTGATATTCCTGTGGAATTAACTTCTGAAATTGAAAACTGTAAAGACGATAAATTAATCGCAGAAATTGGAACAAGCTGGGCAATAAACCAATGCAAAGAACTGATGAAATTAGGTGCCCCAGTTCTCCACTTCTATACAATGGGTAAAAGTGAACAAACAAAGAAAATCTGCGAAGCGATTTTCTAATCATAATTTATGCAAGGTACAGTAACCAAATCCACAGGAAGTTGGTATCAAGTAAAAGATACCGATGGAAAAATGTGGAATGCAAGAACCCGCGGAAAACTGCGATTATCTGACCTTGATACTTCAAACCCCGTGGCAGTGGGCGATCAAGTAAAATTGAAACTCGACCCCAACTACACCGATACAGCTACCATTACTGATGTGTTAGAACGCAAAAATTACATGATTCGTCGTTCTAACAAACTGAGTTCAAAACGACAGATTCTTGCAGCTAATCTTGACGCAGCCGTACTCGTTGCTTCACTGATTGCTCCAAAAACATCCTTCGGATTTATAGACAGATTCCTCGTTTGCGCTGAAATGTTTCATATTCCAGCTGCAATTTTCTTCAATAAAATGGATTTGATATCGGAAAAACTTCAAGATGATATTCAAAATGAAATCTTAGAAGTTTATCAAAACGCCAACGTAAATATTTTCTTTGGCTCTGCCAATCAAAACCAAAATTCTTCCCTAAACCAGTTACCCAATTTTGTTGATTTCATTTATCAAAAACGAATTCTTCTTGCAGGTCATTCCGGTGTAGGGAAATCTACCTTGCTAAACACTTTATATCCTCAAGCCAACGCAAGAGTCGGTAAAATATCTGACTCACATGAGAAAGGCAAACACACTACTACTTTCGCAGAGATGTTTCATCAAATCGATGGCACCCAAATAATTGACACCCCTGGCATTAGAGACTTTGGCGTAGTAGATCTTAAGCAACAAGAAGTTTCAGAATATTTTCCCGAATTTCGACAGTTCCAGCAAAATTGCAAATTCAATAACTGCACACACATCCATGAACCAGGCTGTGCAATTATTCAAGCCGTTGAACAAGAAATCATTCATCCCGCTCGTTATCATAGTTATTTAAGCATCTATCATAATGAAGACATTTTTGAATAACCCTATGCCTAAGAAAAAAATACATGCTTAAAAACCTAAAATTTAATACTTTACAAAACTCAATAATCCTTTTTTTGGGATTCTGTTTGGTATTAATGGCATGTAAACCAGAAAAATATTTTACCGGTAAAACCCAACTTAAATTTTTAGATGATACCATTTGGTTTGATACTGTTTTTACCAAAAAACCAGGCTCAACCTATCCCATCAGTGTTACAAGAATTACAGCAGTAAAAAACAATGAAAAATCCATTGTTAATGCCAGCTTTCAATTAAAAGGCGGCAAAACATCGCCGTACAAAATTAATGTAAACGGAATTGCCGGTCCCAATATTGAAAACATAGAAATACTTCCCGGAGATTCTGTTTTTGTTTTTATTCAATGCAAACTCGAGCCCAATAATCAACTAAATCCCATACTGGTATTAGATTCTCTCATTTCCAATGTAAATGGCGCTGAATCAAAACTACTTCTCGCCGCTTATGGTTGGGATGCCACCTACTTAAAACGTCCAATCATTACTACCAATATTACCTGGGATATTACAGATAAACCCTATGTGGTTTTAGACACTTTGTACATTGCAGACGGTGCAACATTAACCATTAAACCGGGCGTAGAAATCTATGCTTCGGCCCGCACGCCTTTTTACGTAGCCGGTGCAATTGACATCCAAGGCGAACCCAATAACAGGGTTTTAATTCGGGGCGATAAACCTACTTACTACCCAAGTGTAATCCCAAACCAATGGACAGGAATTCACTTCCTGAAAGGATACCAAAATGGTAGAATTTCCTATACTGATATCACCAATGCCGCTGTTGGTATACGCGTTGATTCTCTTGCCTCCATAACGGGTGGTGGCGTAGAATTGCACAATACCAAAATTCAATATTGCGGCCAGGCCTGTCTAATCGGTATCTCAGCCCACGTAACCGCTACAAACTGCCTTTTTGCCGATGCCGGTTCATATGCCTTCCTAGGTTTCCTCGGAGGTAACTACTCATTCATGCACTGCACCTTCGCCGAATATTCCGGCTTCTCATCCCGGCAAAATGGCCTCTTCGGATTTACCAATACCCAACGCGATGGCCTGGGCAATCTTATTAATTATCGCCCATTAGAATTAACCGTTTTCAATTCCATCATCTATGGATATAATTCAGAAGAAATTGATTACGACAAAACCACCAACACAACTTTCCAACTCGATTTCAGAAATAATTTTATCCGCTCTAAAAACCCTAACAGCATTTTAGGAACCGAAAACACACTGAATAAAGACCCTAAATTCAAGAGTACCGCGGATAACAACTACCAAATCGACACCCTTTCGCCGGTAATTGGAAAAGGCATTATTCTTGGATCGCCAGTAACAGATGATCTATTAGGAAAAATACGGAAACCCAACCCTGATATCGGTTGCTACGAAAGAATCCCTTAAAACAGCTTATAAATGAACAAATAGCATAAATACACCATGCTATTGAAGCCAATCCCGCAAGCAACAACGGTACATTTCCTACTTACCTCTCTTAGACTTAAAAAAACTCCGCATCACCTCAGCGCAAGCATCTTCCAAAACGCCTGATTTCAATTCTGTTTTGCCCAACAATTCAGGAACCTGATTGCTATAGCCAAATTTGGGCTCAGCAGCACCCCAAACAATTCTGTTTAACCTAGACCATTTAATAGCCCCACCACACATCATACATGGCTCTATCGTTATATACAGTGTGCATTCCGTTAAATACTTTGAGTTTAAATAATCACTCGCCGCTGTAATAGCCAACATTTCCGCATGTGCAGTAACATCTTGCAAACGCTCAGTTTGGTTATATCCCTTGCCTATGATTTGATTTCCATGTACTACTACCGCACCAATCGGAACCTCACCTTCCTCAGCCGCCTGCAATGCCAAATCCAAGGCCTTGCCCATAAAATACTCATCGGTAAAAACTTCTTCCAACATTTCTAAGAAATAATACCACAAACCTACATTTTTTCAGGAACTTTGTTACTTAATCATGAGAATAGGAATTGTTTGTTATCCAACTTTTGGTGGAAGTGGTGTTTTGGCAACAGAATTGGGAAAAGCTTTGGCAGCAAAAAACCATGAAATTCATTTCATTAGCTATAACCAACCTGCCCGTTTGGATACCTTTACAGAAAATATCTATTACCACGAAATCGTAATCGCCAAATATCCTTTATTCGAATACGCCCCATATGAAACTGCTTTGGCAGGCAAAATGGTCGATATTGTAAAATCAGCCAAACTCGATGTTCTTCACGTTCATTATGCCATTCCGCACGCCTCAGCAGCGTTAATGGCCCAATCCGTTTTAAAAGAAATGGGCATTAACATTCCCGTTGTAACCACGCTTCACGGTACAGATATTACCCTAGTTGGACGTGAAATAACCTATGAACCCGTAGTTTCTTGGAGTATTAATAATTCCAATGCTGTTACTGCCGTTTCACTAAACCTCAAAGAAGATACGTTAAAGCACTTTAACATCACAAAGCATATACACGTAATTCCTAACTTCATTGATTTCAATCGCTTCAATAAAAAGCCGAAAGAACACTTCAAACAGATGATCGCTCCCCATCAGGAAAAAATCATCATCCATACTTCCAACTTCCGAAAAGTGAAAAGAATTGAAGATGTAATTCGCACTTTCCAAATTATTCAACAATCCGTGCCGTCGAAATTGGTGTTAATTGGCGATGGACCTGAAAGATCAAATATCGAAAAAACTTGCCGAGAACTCAATGTTTGTCAATGGGTTACATTTTTAGGTAAACAAGAAGCCATCGAAGAAATTCTTTCCATTGGCGATTTATTCCTTCTCCCTTCTGAATCAGAATCTTTTGGTTTGGCCGCACTCGAAGCCATGGCCTGCGAAGTCCCTGTAATTAGCTCCAATGCTGGTGGAATTCCAGAAGTTAACATTCATGGTGAAACCGGTTATTTGGCAGATGTAGGCGATGTAGAATCCATGGCCAAACACGCTATCGCCCTATTAAGCGACCCAGAAAAGCACGAAGCCTTTAGGAAAAACGCTTTGAAACACGCGCATTCATTTGATTTGCAAGAAATTTTACTGCAATATGAATCGGTGTACCAATCGGTAATTAACCCTTAATCAATCAACAAAACGCGCAATTTCTCTTTGCGCTGCTCCTTACTAGGAATACATTTTAAAATTGTATCCCGCAAGGCCCTAACCAGCCTAGCTTTCACGTGTTCGTAATTCATCACCATACTAATTTCACGCACCGGAACCGGATCCTTGAAGGGTCGCAATTGCTTCTTCTGTGATTTACTCAACTTCTCAATCACAAACTCTGGGATTACCGTCATCCCAAAATCCGTATCCACCAAATTAATCAGGGTATCAATACTCCCGGCCTCATACATTAAGCCACTGCTTACCTGCGATTGTTTTTTCAACTCACAAAGGTTCAACACCTGATTACGCATACAATGCCCCTCCTCCAATAACAATAACCGATTCACATCAATATCCTTAGGCAAAACAAATTCCTTCTTGAAACCCTTTTCTCCAGGACCGATATATAGCATATACTGCTCATAATACAGCGGAAACTCCTTAATAGATTTTTCCTTTAACGGCGTAGCCAAAATTCCAATATCAATCTGCGATGATTTCAGTTTTACCACCAAATCTTCCGTGGTTAACTCTGAAACCTTCAATACAACCTTGGGATATTTATTGGTAAATTTTTTGATAAATAACGGCAACAAATAAGGAGCAACCGTAGGGATGATTCCCACGCGCAACTCACCAGAAATCTCTCCTTTTTCTAATTGCACCAATTGATGCATCTGCTCCGATTCTTGTAAAATCTTTCTCGCCTGATTCAACACCTCAATTCCTACCTCCGTAGGAATAACCGGCTGTTTACTGCGATCAAAAATCACAACACCCAACTCCTCTTCCAACTTCTTAATCATCATACTCAGCGTTGCTTGCGTCACATTACAAGATTCTGCGGCTTTTAAAAAATGGCGATGCTGGTCAACCGCCACTATATACTCCAGTTGCTGAAAATTCATAAGAAAAATCTATATTAAACCAAACTTAATCAAAAGCATCTATAATCACAAACGCATTTAATCAACACCCACAGAATTCCTATTAAAACAACTCACTCAATTCCAACCACCTCATACCCTTCTCATCAAGCAAGCTCTCAATAATACTCATTCTATCGCCTATCGCCGAAATACGTTCAAACTCAGTACTTAATCCGTTTAACTCCTCTTGTAATTCTAATTTCTCCGCCTCTAAAGCAGCAATATCTTTATCCAATTGTTCAAACTCAAACTTCTCCTTATAGCTAGCCTTCTTCTTCGAAGCATCTACCGCAGCAGTTGCAGCTACCTCCGCCACCTTCTCAACCACCTGTAAACCCAACTTCTCTGCTCCCGCCCTTTGCTTTTCCTCCTGCTCCAAGCGCTGCTCCTCAATGTCCGCCCATTCTCTGTAATCACTGTAATTTCCTGGAAAATCTTTCACAATACCATCGCCCTCAAAAACAAAACAATGATCCACAACTTTATCCATGAAATAACGATCGTGACTTACCACTAACAAACATCCACCATAACCCACCAAAAAGTTTTCTAACACACCCAAGGTTTCAATATCCAAATCATTCGTTGGCTCATCCAAAATCAAGAAATTGGGCGATTTCATTAAAATCGTTAACAAATACAATCTTCTTCTCTCTCCTCCACTCAATTTCACCACAAAATCATATTGCTTCTGATAATCAAAACCAAACTGCATCAGCAATTGAGAAGCCGTTAATTTCAAGCCCCCATCCATCATGATGTAATCCGCCACATCCCTTACCACATCTATCACCTTCTTCCCCTCATCAATCTTCATCCCCAACTGATTATAATATCCAAAAATCATGGTATCACCCAAAATCACCTTACCGGCATCTGGCATTTCTAATCCCATAATCATATTCAAAAACGTAGATTTTCCTACCCCATTTTTCCCTACAATACCTACTTTTTCTCCCCTTTTAAAAATATAGCTAAAATCATCTAAGATCTTTCTATCTCCAAATTGCTTGTTCACGTGATGCAATTCCAAAATCTTGGCACCCATGCGCTCCATTCGAATCGAAATATTCATCTCACGCTTATGTTGAATACCCGAAATGCGCTTTTCCAAATCATCAAATGCTTCAACCCTACTCTTGCTCTTGGTAGTGCGCGCCTTGGGCATTCTTCTTACCCAATCCAATTCTCTGCGATACAAGTTTTTATCCTTTTCTAACTCACTCGCCTGCACAGATTCACGCAATGCCTTGTTCTCAATAAAATAGCTGTAATTACCCTTGTATGAGTATAGTTCTCCCCTATCCAATTCCAAAATTCTATCGCAAACCCTATCCAAAAAATAACGATCGTGGGTAACCAACAACAACGTTAAATCCTTTTGACCCAAATAACCCTCCAACCATTCAATCATCGATAAATCCAAATGGTTGGTAGGTTCGTCCATGATGATCAAATCCGGCTGAGCCAACAACACTTGCGCCAAAGCCACTCGCTTCCTCTGTCCTCCGCTTAAACTATCAGTTAACTGATCAAAATTTGTGATTTGCAATTGCGTTAAAACCTGTTGAACCTTGTGTTCGTAATCCCAAGCTCCCAAATTGTTCATTTTTTCAGTGGCAGAATCAAGCATTTTGGCAGATTCATCGTTTGTATGCTTCTCATGCATTTCCACCGCGCGCTCATATTGTGCAACAGCTGCCGCTACCTCACCAGCCTCACCTAAAACCTGCTCTAAAACCGTTTTTCCGTTATAAAGAATGGGCTCCTGAGATAAATATCCTATTTGTATTTCTTTGCGAATAATCGCAAGTCCAGCATCAGGCGATTCTTGCTTTGTCAATATCTTTAAAAGGGTACTTTTTCCCTGACCATTGGCAGCAACCAAAGCCACTTTTTCACCCTGCTGAATCCCAAAAGATATCCCATTCAAAACTGGCTTATCATGCCAAGTTTTCTTCAATTGCTCAACCGAAATATAATTCATATCCTACCTGCTTTTTATTCCCAAAACCCAAAGAATTTGGCCCACAAAACTACGCCCGATTTTCCCAAATTGAACTATCTTAGCCACCAATATGAAATATAACTGGCGATGGGTATTTATTATCCTATTTCTCGGATTGTTTACCAATCAAATTTTGGCACAAAACAGCCTAGAATTACCCAATATTATTGCCAATTCTAAACCCCAGCATCTTCCCAAACAGTTTATTGGCACATTCACAGGAAAACTATCAATTCTACAAGGGAGCAAAGAATTAAATAGCAATAATACTAGCATGCAATTGAGTATTTATCCTGCTGAAGAGATATCGAAATATAATTATACAATCATTTATACTTCAAATGGCATAAAAGATGTCCGTGCTTATTTACTTACAGTAACGGATAGTGCCAATGGCTTGGCCTCATTGGATGAACGAAATGGAATAGTAATGCCAATTAGTATTTTCGCTAATAAAATTATTAGCAATTTTACGCTCAACCAACAAGATCAAATCACCATGATTGTATCATTTAGCAAACTCATGGCGCAAATGGAATTATACCATGGAAGCGAAACTTCAACTTCTAAAATCAATCCCATAAACAAGGTTTCGCCAACAGATCCTGATATCATTGTAGATTCAAAACGAATTTCAACCTATCAGTCGGCAACCCTCATAAGAGAAACAGAACCAAATGTTTCTAGTGGAAACCTAATTCAATTCGGTTACATTCCTTCTCAATTTACCAATGCGCATCGCGTGGCTGTTTGGTTGCCAAAAGATTATCAGCCCGGTCAAAACTATGCAGTCATCTACATGCACGATGGGCAAATGCTTTTCGATTCAAATAGTACTTGGAATCACCAAGAATGGGGAATAGACGAACTCATCACCAAAACACACAGAAAAGCCATTGTTGTTGGTATTTGGAATGATGGCATCAACCGCTCCGGCGATTACTTTCCCCAAAAAGTGTGGGACAATTACCTTACAAAAAATGATAGAGATTCAATCCTCAAATTCATTGGTGGCAAAAACGCACTTTTTGGTCCCATCGGTGCCCACTCAGATAACTACCTCAAATTTCTCACAACAGAACTCAAACCCCTGATCGATAGCATTTTCAAACCCGGCACCGATGCCGCACACACCTACATCGCCGGAGCTAGTATGGGCGGCTTAATCTCTGCCTACGCCATTTGTGAATACCCTGAAATCTTCGGAACAGCGATCTGTTTATCTACGCATTGGCCTGGTACATCACACCTACGATACCCCAATACTCCTATCGCCCTCCAACAATACCTCTCCGAACACCTCCCTAATCCAAAAAACCATAAAATCTTCTTCGCCCACGGAACCGGTTACCTCGATTCCCTCTATACCCAAAACCAACTTAACGTTGATAAAATCATGTCAAAAAAAGGTTACAAACCCAACGTCAATTGGAAAACCGTCGTTTATTTGAAAGCCGATCACAAAGAATCAGAATGGCAAAAACAAATGGTAGACGCCCTTAACTTTACCATGCCTTTGCCCCCAAATAAGAAACAAAAGTCTAAGTAAAACTCCCATGACAACCAAACCCACTTCCGTTGAAGAATACATCAACAGCCTTGCCCC
>JAGKXC010000147.1 GCA_021151535.1 Sphingobacteriia bacterium
GAACAACGATGCTGAATTAAAAGCGGCATTTGAGGCATTAACACCAGGTAGGAAGAAGGGTTATTTATTACATTTTGCGGCGGCCAAGCAATCGGCCACTCGGGAGGCACGAATTGACAAATATCGCAGTTGGATTTTAGCCGGCAAAGGTATGCATGATTGATAAAGCGATTATTTTAACCCAATATCCCGATGATAGCAGTTAGCAAGGCGATTTGGATTAAGAAGATAAACAATCCAAACTTTAAACCTCTTTTGCCGGCTTGAAGCAACTTTTTAAAACTCACTTTTAAACCTATTGCCACCATGGCGATGGTTAAAATTACCTTGCCGATATATTCAATTTCTTTTATCGCGGGCTTTGGGATTTCTACAACAGAAACCAACAATGTAACAACAATAAACCCAATCAAATACCAAGGCAATTTGAAGTAGGATTTCCAATGCACATCTGCATTGCGATTCACCAAATAGGTAATATAAATCAGGCCTGGCGTGAGCAATGCCACCCTGGCTAATTTCACTGTGATGGCCGCATCGCCGGCTATTTTTCCGATGGTAAATCCTGCCCCGGCTACATTGCCTACGGAATGCAAGGAACCGCCAACCAAGTATCCTATGTGGTTATCTGTTAAACCCATTTTCATTAATATCCAAGGCAAAATCAGCATTCCCAAAGTGCCATATAAGTTTACAACAGCCATGGCAATGGCCACATCTTCTTTTTCATTTTTCTTGAGCGATGGCGCCAAGGCGGCAATGGCGCTCGAACCACAAATGGCTGTCCCAAAGCCTACTAACAGGCCAGTATTTCCGGGGCATTCGAACCATTTCGATAAAAAATAGCCGGCGGTTAAAACAATAAAAACAGTTATTACCAAACCAAAAAAACTACCCATCCCAAGATGTGCAATCTCTGAATAATTGATTCCTACGGCTAAAAACAAGATCGATAACTCCAACATTTTAGAACTGGTGTAACCAATCCCTCCATCAAAGATTGATGGTATTTTAAATAGGTTTCCAATCACAATTCCTCCAATCAAAGCCAGCAGAATGCTATTCAAATAGGAAGGCGTAAATTTCTCTAAAACCATCGCCAGTAAACCCAATGAAACCGCGAATAATATTCCTTTCCAGTTTTTTAATAGATTGTCCATCATCGATAAAAGCTGCACTTATCCGCTTACAAAGATGCACAAAACTTAACTACCGAAATGTGCGTTAGGTTACAATACCCTAATGATAAAAGAATTGGGGGGTATTAAAACATAAAATTCAAAACCAAATTCAGTCAAACACGGGGGTTTATTCCCTATCCCGCCTTTACCCCCGCTTGATTTTATAATTACTCATATTGAATATGATCTTTCCTTTGGCGGATTTAGGCAAACTTTGTTTTCTCACAGAATTGATGTCGGCTGAAACCATTTTAGGGACTTGAAAGCGCGACATATCCACTGATACATTCAAACGATCGGGCAAGGGCCAATTCACTTTGGCGCCGTAGGTATACAGCGTTTCCACAGTACCTTGTTCACGGGTTGTAACTTCTGTTTTGTGCACCATGTGCGTACCAGTTTCCACCCAAAATTTGGCTAACATCAAATCAGTTTGTTTAAAAGGCAAAACAGTAATCAGCTGACAAACATGGTTACCTATGTTTTGATTTCCTTGGGCGATAGCGGTGTACTGGGTAGTATCAGCCAACAAACGATAGATTTCAAATGGATTTTGCTTAGGTAAAAAAGCAATTCCAGTGAGATGGATATTGTATTTGTTGGGTTTTGCGTAGGACATGGTTCCGGTTAAATCACTCATTTGGACAGAGGGAATAAGGAACTGAACTTTTACATTGGCATTGAAAGAGGCAATTTTACCGAACTCTTTGGCCACTTGGTACAATTGCGTAGAAGGGGTTTGGGCTATAGCCAAAGACATATTAAACCCCAAAAACAAGGTAATCAACCGTATAATTTTCATAATGTAAAGTCCTTTGTTTTGAATCGCCATAAGGCAACGAAATAGAAAAATGCCATATAAATCAGCAGTACCCAAAGGGATTGCGCAATAAAATTCCAATCAGGAACGGAATCAAAAAAGTTGCGCCAAATAACTGTATGGGTGGTGAAAAGCCAAGGTTTGATGGCATCAAAAATGGGCAAATCAAAAGTTCCAATAATGGTAAAAAGCATGATGGTACTCATACCCGCAACGATGGGTGTAATTGAATTCTCACTAAAGGCCGACAGCAAAAACGCAAATCCATTGATTACCGATAACCCCAAAAAAGCAGCAATGAAAGCTTGTAGAAAACGCATAGTGGTTTCAGCATTGCGGATAATCACCAATTCTTCACTTTTCAAAACCACAATATCGCCCGATCCAAACATCCAAACAGATCCCAACCAAGCTAAAATCCCCATCCAAACAATCAGCAACAGCACATACAATTCCGACGCTATAAATTTCGCAGCTATTATTTGCGATCTACTAACGGGCCTTGTAAGCATCATCCTAAGTGTACCTGTTTGCACTTCACCAGAAATAATATCGCCTGAAATCAAGGCTACCAATAATGGCATTTGAATAATCAATGTTTGCAAGATGATGAAACCCACCATATTGCCATTAAAATCCAATCCCGTGATCTCGAAAGAGCGCGACAATGATTGTGTGAGAAAATCCCAATAACGCTTCCCATCTGCATAAAGCGCCATTTGTATCACCATAATTATTACAGTTATGGCTGCCAACCCGATATAACTTCGGGGGCGTTTTACCAATTTATAGCATTCGGCGGCTACCAATCTCAATAACATTTTATGCAGTTTTTTTGTTAGGTTGATCTGAATTTTGGGTTAATCGGAAGAACAGTTCTTCCAATCGTTTTTTTGGTGTGGCTTGAAAAATAGGCACCTGATTATGGGTGAGCCACTGAATCATTTCAGGTACTTGAATGGATAGAATATTAAAAATCCAAATTCCGGATTCTTGGGCGATACACGCTGGATGAAAAACCGGATGATGGGGTAAATTATCTAATTTCAATTGAGGCTGAGTATGAATTTCCAAATGCACCCATTCTTGCTGGAATAATTCCTTCATCGCCCCTCCTCCTTGAAAACTTCCCTGGTGGATGATGCCAACGTGTTGCGCCAAATCTTCAATTTGCGATAATTGGTGAGAAGAGATTAACACGGTTTTTCCCTGCTCTTTGCTGAGCACTTTAATCATTTCCTGAAACTCAAAAATCCCTTGTGGATCCAAGCCATTGAGAGGTTCATCTAAGATGAGAATTTCGGGATTGTGATACAATGCCATCGCCAATCCCAAACGCTGTTTCATGCCTTGAGAAAAAGTTCCTGCTTTGCGATTTTTTGCCCATGTAAGTCCGGTGAGTTCTAAGATTTCAGTTACACGAGCTGGCTGAACCTTTTGGTTGTACAATGCTGCCGACAAATAAAGGTGTTCAACGGGTG
>JAGKXC010000045.1 GCA_021151535.1 Sphingobacteriia bacterium
CAGGTTGCAAAATAAACGGTGTTAACCAACCGCCACCTTCATTAATTCCATTGGTACCATTGGCCGCCACAGTGCGCACATTGGTTTTATCAATGGCCCTATAAATATCACCCATTACATAAGACCCATAAACATATAGATCGTTGCTCGGATCTACCGCACAGTCCATCCCATCGCCTCCATAATAAGTGTAAAATTCATCCCTGTTTTGCTGAGCAGAACCATTGTCCTGGTAACCCTGGGCCGACATAAACGGTTGATTTTGAGACACATCCAATCTATAAATTTGTGAATTTTGAATACCCGAGGAAATGTTTACATATTTCTTTCCGCCATCGCCAGAAAAATAAATACCCCCATCATTGCCCGCAAACAAAGTTTTTCCAGTAATACCAAAATCCCCGATATGTTGATCGGCATGGATATCATCTGCCGTGCTGCCCACCCAATGACCACTAATGCTAAAACTCACACCCGCATTGGTTGATTTCCAAACATTTACGAAATCCATAAAACTTAGAGTTAGCGGCGATCAAAAAATACACTTTGGCTTTATCGGCAGCAGTAACAGCAATTTGTCCACGCTGCATTCCTGTAGTAGGCAAACCCACGGTAATTTGAACAAAGCTTGCACCGCCATCAGTACTTCTATAAAAATAGCCATTGCTAGCTGTATAAACGATATTGGAATTGGTAGGATGAAACACCAAATCATGGTATTTACTGGTATTGGGCGAGGTTCTCGTCCATGTACTTCCTGAATTCAGCGATCGAAAAACACCGCCTGAAGTGGCAGCCAACAAATAACCCGAATTCTTGGGGTGCATAATGATTCTACCCACCGTAACATTGCCCATACCTGTATTGCGCAGGGCAAAGGTTTTGCCTCCATTGGGAGAATAAATCACGCCATAACCCGGTGCATCGCCTGCATCGCAATCGCCCGTTCCGATATACAACGTATCCGGATTTTTGTGTGATAAAACCATGGCGGAAGCCCCTAATGTTAGAAACCCGGAACTATTGGGCGCATTCCAAAAATGGCTCCAAGTTTTACCATAATCGGAAGTTTTCCAAACCCCACCTTGCGGCGCCAAAGCAAAAAAAGTATTCGAATCGGTGGGATGAAAAGCAATGCCATTAATTCTACCAATTCCGGTAGGCTGCGAGGTTTGATTCCAAGGATGCTTCACCGGACCTACGGCCTCCCATCGTCCTTGTGTACCACAATTTACAACAGGTTGCACGGGTGATCCCCCATTCGGGGCTGCACCACTCACCGATTTTCCCGTATTGGGCAACCCAGAAGTTGCAGTAGCGGAACCATCGCCCAACAAACTTAAAAACTCATTAATTATTCCCTGATCCCAAACTACATATCCGGAATCATCCAATCGATTGATTACACGAAATTCCCAGCGTTTAAAGGCCTTGTAACCCCCGCCTTTTTTGGGAACAACTCCGCCCCAATAGGCATCGAACAAAGCCTTCGCCTTGTAATAATTGGGACGAGAACTTTGAATCTCATTCACCCATGTCCATGCTGAATCCCCAGTATCTAAAGGCTTGGAATAAGTATTAGAAGCAGTTTGTGCGTAGGAATTAGAAAATAAAAGTTGACCCATAATGGCCAACAATAACACAATAAAATTCATTCTATTAACGCGATTAACGATCGAGCAATTTAAGCAATTCTGCGGTAGAAAGGAACGGCCCTTGCACATTATTTGTGAGCACTACAAAGCCTTTTTCCTCATCCAAACATCGCCAGAAATACGTTCTAAAACCTTTCCACCAACCGTTGTGGTAAGCCCATTTCTGTCCGTTTACCCACTTAATTCTCCACCCCAATCCATAAAAAGCAGAAGGCGCAGTAGTTGTTTGCGGCGTAATCATTTCACTGGCGATGGGATCATGCAATATAAAATTGGTACGCAAAGCCTGGTCAAAAGCCCACATCTCAATCACACTAGAATACACGCCTTTATCACCTGTGGCTCCATTGTAGGGATTATCGGCAAAAACGCGCTTGTTATCATAGCCTTGCACCACATAATTCTGCAAACCCATGGAGTCTAAATTACAGATATGTGAGTATTTCATTCCCGCCGGCAACATAATTCTGGTTCTCACAAAATCGCGAAAATCCATATCCGTTAAACGTTCAATGATGAGCGCCAAAAACGCATAGTTGGTATTGCAATAATCGTATTTCCCTTGTTTACCAAAAACGTTAGGTCCTTGTTTGTTAATCAGTTGCAGCACATCCTCATTGGTCATATGCGTTTTTGGCTGCTCCCAACCGCGGATATCCACGTAAAAATAATCCGGTAATCCACTGGTATGCGATGCCAAATGTCGGAGTGTAAGCGATTTCACTTTCAACTCTGGTAAATACCAATGCACAGAATCATCCAGTTGAAAATACCCATCTTGCACCATCAACATGGTAGCCACGCCGGTAAATGTTTTTGATACACTGGCAAGCTGATATAAATCTTCGGGTCGGGTGGTATCTTTGGTTGAAAATGTGGCGTAACCCATTGATCCATAGTGCATACTATCACCTTTAAAAAACAGATAAGTGCCGTTAAAATTGCCCCATTTGTAGTGTTTCCTAAAAAAGGAATCGATGATTTTGATGGATGTATCGCGGAATTTTTTCCTACCGGTTGTGTCGTATGGTTTGGCGATAGGCGGTAATTCCAAACTTCTTCCCACCGCCACCGAAGTGAGCATAACCAACAACAGCAGGGGTACTAAAATTTTGGATTTCAACATGCAAATGCCTGGAATTAGCGGCGGCCCTTAAGGCACATTGATGATTTTATGGGTTTGCAACGAAATTTTCCACCGAGGGTTTGATTTCACATAATCGATGATTAGCGGCATCACTTCTTGTTGTTTATCCCACTCTGGTTGCAGCAACCATTGAGCATTTGGCGCTTCTTCACACCATTTTTCGGCCCATTGAAAATCAGATTTATTAAACACCACAACTTTCAACTCATGGGCTTTCACCACGGCTTCGGTTACTGGATTTTTGAATTTTTTGGGCGATACACAAATCCAATCGAAATCGCCTACAATGGGATAAGCTCCAGAAGTTTCGATGTGCACGCGAATTCCCTCTTGGTGAAAAGCATCACACAAATATGTGCAATTGTACATGGCTGGTTCGCCACCTGTAATTACCACCAACGGAGCGTGGGATTCTTTCACCCACTGCACCATTTCATCAATGTGATGAAGGGGAAAACCTTCTGCTGGCCAACTTTCTTTTACATCACACCAAACGCAACCCACATCGCAGCCCGCAAAGCGAATAAAATAAGCCGCTGAGCCCGTATAAACACCTTCACCTTGAATGGTATAAAAATGCTCCATCACAGGAAATAAGCCTTCGGATTCAGCCCTTTTCTGGGCAACTAGTAACGATTCAGCAGATGGTTTTTCAGCCACAAATGTGATTTTATTTTTGCGAATTAAGCAGGCGATTTCTTGGCGATTTTACCCGCTTCCACACTTTTTTTGTACACCACCAAAGTATTCATCATCAATCCTGTGATGGTCATTGGGCCTACACCTTTAGGTACAGGGGTAATGGCTGAAGCAACGGGTTCAACTGCGGCATAATCCACATCGCCCATTAATTTCCAACCAGCTTTCTTGGTAGCATCATCCACACGGGTAGTTCCTACATCAACTACAACTGCGCCGGGCTTCACCATATCTGCAGTCACAAAACCTGGCTTACCCAAGGCAACCACCAAAATATCGGCTTGCAAGGTGTAATCTTTTAAGTTTTGCGTACGACTATGGCACAAGGTTACGGTGGCATTTCCGTAATCTGCAGCAGCCGAAAGCAGCATACTCATTGGGCGACCCACAATATTAGACCTTCCCAAAACAACAGCGTGTTTACCGGCGATATCGATACCATAATGCTTTAACAACAATGTTATGCCATAGGGCGTGGCAGGTTTTACCCCATCAGAACCTTTGGCCAATCTTCCCATGTTGATATCATGAAAACCATCTACATCTTTTTCTGGCAAAATGGCTTCTGTAACTTTTTCCTCAGAAATATGTTTTGGCAATGGCAATTGAACAATCAATCCATCAATACTTGGATCTTGGTTGATGCGGTTGATTTCATTTAACAAGAATTCCTCAGTGATGTCAGCTTCAAAATGCAAAACGGTGCCAGTAAATCCGATATCATCGCAAGCTTTTTTCTTGGCTCCCACGTAGGTCATGCTACCGCCATCGGTACCAACCAAAATTGCCACCAAATGTGGGGCTCTATATCCTTGCGCATCAAAATTGGCAACCTCGCCAGCCATCGCTGTGCGGATTGCTACAGATGCATCAGCGCCATTAAGTATCAATGCCATGTTACAAAAATACCCGAAAAGGGGGAATTTCCCATGTTTAATGCCCCCAGTATTGGAAGTGTCTAAAATGATTGGCGGTAAAACCCAGAATCTCTCCTTCCACCATGGCAGCGAGCAGTGGCTATTTTCACTTTATCAGCTTGAAGCGCTCCGAAGAATGAGAATTATTACATCAAATGAATCACCAAACAACCATCGCCGCCCGCGGCCTCAGTTTGGTAAACGTAACTGCGAATATAGTTCAACGTGCGTAGATAATCTTTTAGGCCCTTGCGTAGAATGCCATCGCCCCGACCGTGAATCAAGTTCAATTCATTCTGGCCCAAGGCGTAAGCTTCATCCAACCAATGTTGTGTTTTTTGCAAGGCTTCGTCTAACCGACAGCCTCTTACATCCAGGTTTGCGGAAAATTTGGATTGTTTATCTACCCAGTTGAATCCAATATCGGGGCGATGTTTTTTGCCCGCATTGGCGTTGCCACTCCCCTGTTCGTATGCCAATTCCGCCGCCGGAACCCACATTTTTATTAAGCCAAAGGCCACCCACACTTTTTCTTTTTTCACATCCAGCACCTCTCCCGACATTTCCGTAGCCACACTTCTCACTTTGGCGCCTGGTTTCAAGGTGGCCAAATTTACCATCACCGGCGGCGGTGGCAGCTTGGGTTGAACTGTGGGAGATTTCTTCCCACCACCATGGCTTGGGGATTGATTTCCCGGCTGCTTCTTGCTCTTTTCAACCATCCCACTCAATTGCGGATCGTGACCATTTCCGTACCCCTGTTGCTTGGCCATTTTCATCGCCTCGGCAATGTCGTTGTACAACCTTTCCTTGTGCTTATCTAACTTTTCTCTGGCTTGTTTGGTAACTTCTTTTTCGGCGCGATGCTCCTTAATAATCCGAATGGTTTGCTCAATTTGCTGGTTGGTATCTTGCACCAATTTCCTCGCTTCCTCCCTCGCTGCATTCAAATAATCCTGTCGCTTCTGCTGCAACTTATCCTTCAACTGCTGATAAGAATCCGTTAAGGTTTCCAAGTGCTGCAGCTTTTCTTCATACTCCTGATTTTGCTGCTGCAACAGATGATTCTGTCGCTCCAATTGCAACATCAAATCTTCGGTTTTACCCATTTGATGACCGGCCAACACTTTAATGCGCTCAATCCAATCGGTATCAAATCCGGTTTTTCGCATTAATTCCAACGCAAATGAAGAACCCGGTTTCCCAACAACCAAACGGTATAAAGGCTTCAATGCATGAGCATCATAGGCCATCGAGGCTTGAATCACTTGTTCAATACCCACTCCCCATTCCCGCAATTGCGAAAAGTGGGTTGTGGCCACCACCAAACTGTGTTTTTCCAGCAATTGCTCCAACACAGCTTGCGCGATCGGCGCACCAAATCGGGGATCTGTACCTGCCCCAATTTCGTCCAATCCCACCAAACTCCTATCGCCCGCATGATCCAAAATCAGCTTTAAGCCCTTCAAATGCGCACTAAATGTACTCAACCCTTGCTCAATGCTCTGACCATCGCCACAATCAATTCCCAAAAATTCAAAAACACCCAATTTGCTCTCAGGCAATGCCGTAATAAACAGCCCGCACTGCACCATGTATTGCAGCAGCAATGTGGTTTTTAGCACCACACTCTTACCCCCAGCATTGGGTCCGCTTACCACCATAATCCTTTGATCTGTAAGCGATAAAGACAGTGGAACGGGCGATAATTTCTGTTGTTGTAATTCCTGTTTTAACACCGGGTGAACCGCTTTCACTAAATGAATCGTTGGCTCAGCCGATAACTTAGGTCGTTCTGCAGCATTTGCCGCACACCAATCGCATTTGGCAATCCAAAAATCCACCACACTCAAGGAAGCCATGATGGCTTGGAATTCCGCTTGATAGGGCGATAATTCACTAGTAAGTTGCTTTAGAATTCGCTCCCTTTCCCTGCGCTGTTCCGCATATAATTCTTTCAGGCGATTGTTTAACTCCAATGCCTGAGCCGGTTCTACGTATAATATTTTTCCAGTTGCCGAAACGTCTTTAACAAAGCCTTGCACCTTGCGTTTAAATTCTGCCAACACTGGAATTACCAATCTTTCCTCACGCACACTCACGTCCGTTTCGGCTGTGTAGCCCAAGTTTTTCCATTCGCGAAAAACACCCCTTACCAGCTGCCGGGCCTCCCCTTCCAACCGTTGGATGTTGTTCAAAATCTTCGCATACGTTGGCGATGCCTTCACACTGATATTCCCAAATTCGTCTAACACCTTGGCCAAAACATCCAACACCTCTTTGGGTGCTGAGCGGCCCGGCAGCCGATGTGCTAAAATGGGAAACTCCTCAGCACGCACCTGCATACTGGATGAAAACTTCTGATAGGTGCGAAGTATATCGCCCAAAATCTGCAGTTCTTCCTCTTCCAAATAGGCATTTTCTACCTGCAACAAATGCAGAAAACCGCCAATATCAGACCCGCCCAATTGCAACAAACTGGGCATGCGCTCGCGGATTTGATTCACCTCATCCAACGCATCCAATTCATACACAATTTGCTCGAATTGGGTACTCATTCCCCAACTCACCGCATTGTCTTTGGTAAGTTGATACCTACAGCGCTGAACCACCGAAGTACGAATGGGCGAAAACCCAACCAACTGCTCAAAATCTAATGGATAAACCACATTCTCCTCCTCTATTTGTTAGCTGCTTGCTGCTTAATCGCCGCCTTTTTCTGTGCTTCCAACACCATTTTACCTGGCTTCTGCAACGGCGTTAATTGAATTTTCTGCACCTTGCTCATCTCCTGAGCAGCGCTGCTTGTAGACCCAGAAACAGCACCCGATAGCGCCGTACCTCCGCCTTGTTGCTGAACACCCTGCTCTCGCAACGCTTTATCCCTCAACGATGAAGGCAAATTCTTGGGATGATAATTCTTAACATCATACCGCGCATCTGATTTCTGCAACCGCGTAATTACCTTTTCCATCATCGCCGAAAAATCCTCCGGTTTATCTTGGTAATATTTCAACTGCTTCACAAAATCGGCGTAATCCACATCGTATTTCTTGCATACAAAGGCATAATCGCGCTCCCAAACACTATCCGGTAACACACCAAAATTGTAAAAAATCTGATTACCTGATTCCAAAACCATGGCATCGGCCAAAATCTTTTCCATTTTGTCCTCAGCAACAAATCCACCAGAAAATCCGCAAGCACTTAGCGTAAACAAAAACAGCCATCCGCAAGTCTTAACCAGCGGTAAAAAACCCTTAATTTTGCTGTGCGAAACCAACTTCCTCATGATGAAAATGCCTAGCTGCCAAAAAACAGTTTACAAAGGTAGTCAAATTTCGCTGTTCCTAGGGCGATATTCGCTGTACCTATCCCCAATTTCGCCCAGTATTTCACAACCCATTTCAACGTTAAAAGGCCAAATATGAACCCACTGCAAGTAAAAATCCAACAGAACCTGCAACAGATTGAAGAACAATTGCCTAACAGTTGTAGGCTCATCGTTGTTAGCAAATATAGAACCTTGGAAGAAATTCACGCAGCCTACACTTGCGGTCATCGCGTATTTGCCGAGAACCGCGTGCAAGCATTATTGGAGCGATACGAGGCCTTACCTCAAGACATTCAATGGCATTTGATCGGACATTTACAAACCAACAAAGTGAAGTATATCGCGCCTTTCATCGCCATGATTCATTCTGTTGATTCGGTAAAATTGCTACAAACCATACAACAAGAAGCCGCCAAAAACCAGCGTAACATTGATGTATTGATCCAACTCCATGTGGCCAAAGAAGAAACCAAATTTGGGATGGACATACAAGAAGCCACTGAATTTTTCCAGCAATTTCAGCCAGAGAACTTTCCCAATATCCGCATTTGCGGTATCATGGCGATGGCTTCATTCACAGAAGATACCAATCAAATTCACCGCGAATTTTCATCTGTAGAATCCTTCTTCAAACAAACTGCCCAAATTCATGGTAGCAAATTGCCCCATTTCAAAGAATTATCCATTGGAATGAGCGGCGATTTCGCCATCGCCATACAACATGGCAGCACCTACGTGCGCATCGGCACCCGCGTTTTTACTTAAGCAAAATAGGTTATAGATTTTTTGAATATCAATTAATTACAATTAATATTGTAATTAACATGTTAGGCTCGTTTTGCTACAATTTATCACATAAAAAGCCGCATTTTTTAGGTTTAATCATTTGTCTATTATCCATGCATATGATCAATCCACTAAATGCGCAGGGATATCAAATACCCAATGTTCAAGGCGGAAAATCGAGAAAGAAAATATTATTATATGAGGGAAACATCAAGTTAACAAAATGTGCTCCCGTTACCAAATACTACCGTTTCGAAAAAGGTGATAAAGTGCATTTGAGTTTTAAAAAAAAGAAAGGTAATAAAATCGAATCCTTTAGAATATTTTCATACCCAAATAACGAACTCTATTCTCAAAACGAAATAACCGATAACTTCCAGCAAGTATTTGAAGTCCCAAAAAGAGGCGTGTACGGAATCGAACTTATCGGAGGCAGTTGCATAAGCAGAAAAAAGCTTGTTCGCCTGAAAATTGAAAGAACACCATTGGATGATTCCACTAATTTCAATACAGAAGTGGTTTTCAAAACCCAGTGGGACACTTCTTACTATACAGTTTTAGAACCTGTCCTCATTCGTACTGATTCCGCAATTATTCAATTAACAGATGAAAATGTGAAAATTTCTTCCCATAATGCTTTAAATGGCAATAGAAACAGAGCGGTAGTTTCAATTGAATTACCAAGCAATCTTGTAAATTGTTCATTCTATATTGGCGTCGGTCAAAATGGATCTGCAGCCTATGATAAAACCATCAGTGATCAACTTACCGCAACCGCACTTTCTATGGTAAACCCGTGGTACGCACTCATGGTTTATGGATTGAATCGGTTTCTATCTGTGAATGCTGGAGATAACGTGCGTTTTTGGGTTACAAATTTTCCGCTTGCCGCTCAAAATTTCATGAGCAATGGGGCTGTTCCGAACGATATTTTCCTTATCAGTTATGGCGATGTTTTAAATGCTACCAAGTCATTTACAAAACCAAAATCGGGTAAGATTTCTTTTTTATTGTTAAATGATAATATTATCGATCCAATATATGTTCGAATTGTAGTTTCTGCATTAACGGCAAAGGAAGTGTTTGAAAATCAAGAAATTAACAAAGTGAAAATAACTTCTAGAGAAATCCCAATTGAATAATTAAATGTTGAAAGTTTACTTTATTTTAAAGAAAGATATTCCGGTTGGACCCTATACACTCAAGGAAATAAAAGCTTTGGCTGTAGACCCAAACGACATGGTAAGATTTGGCGATGAATCATGGAAAATGGCCTCGGAATTTCCAGAACTTAAATCACTTTTTGAACACAATAATCCATTATCGCAAGAAGAAGAAGACAAAACCGCATCTCAACCACCTCCTTTTGATAAGCATAAATTTGAAAATCATTTTGACAATAAATCGCCAGAACCAAAAAGGGAAAAGCAAAAAAAGCGATCGCCCAATTACATTGTTCTAATTGCAGCTACTGTGTTAATAGCCCTTGTAATCACCATCGCTACCAATATGGATTCAATCAACAATTCATCACCCGTAGAAAATCTCGAGTCTCCACCTCCACCAAATCCGGTAATCTCATTCAACCTAAGTAATCACTCCAAGAGTTTTTTCGATTTTCTAAAACCTTGCTCCGAAGAGAACAATAATATTGATACAAAATGTGATTATAAAAATTCCATTGTCAGAAATTATGCATTAAATCTCATCAATCCAGAAAATCAAGGCGAATTCAACTTGGGTCAAGTTTGCGATATATACGACAAAATCAGGGGGTCTTGGATTTATGTAAACGACCCTCAAATATATAATTATGTGGCTTTCGGAAGTGAATCTATTAATAATGGATTAAGGGGCGATTGCGATGATTATGCCGTACTCATGGCCGCTTTACTTTCTTCTATTGGTGGAGAAATCAGATTAACTTATGCTTACAACGATAAGGATGGGCATGCATATTCAGAAATAAATCTTGGGAAAACCAATCTCGATGAAGCCATAAATTACATCAATTGGCGCTACAAAAACACTTTTACCAATTTGCATTATAAAACGGACCAAGAAAAAAACAATTGGATTAACGTGGATTGGTTTTCAGATCCACCTACCCCCGGGGGTGAATATTTCAAAGAAACACACGGCACACATTTTTATATACTTCAAAATTTCTGTGAAACCTATTAATTCTAATCATGTATTACATAATCGTAAATAATCAAAAATTAGGTCCTTTTACTTTTGATGAAATCATCAATTTAAAACTTCCACAAGACACACCTATTTGGGCAGAACAATACGAAGATTGGATTCCACTTTCAAAAGCCAAAGAGTTCAATGCGTATTCCGAAACATTCAAAACAACTACTAGAAATACAGCTCAACAAAAATCAACTGAAACTCCCCAATTCGTACTCTGGTTTATAAAAAATGGAAGAAACATCGGATTGGCTGTCGTTTCAGTTTTACTTATAATTGCCTTAATAAACTATTTCAGTGTAAATCATAATTCAGCTTCAGAAACAGTAACAGACAGCCTAGCAGCACCAGAAAATCCAACCTCAACTAATTTAGAATATAGTACCACAGATTCACTGGCGGCCGAAAATAGCAGCAACACTGAAGTCGCCAATGAAAATGGAAGTAATACAGAAAAAAACTGTCGGGATAACTGGAGGAATTATATTTCAGCAACAGTAATGGATTTTACAACGGGCGATTTAGGAGGTATAACTAATGGATACATCAATGTTGAAAACAACACTCCTTTTATGGTAGATGAAATTGTGGTACAAATAGATTATATCAAAGCTGCTGGAGGTATTTATAAAACAGAATATGTATCTGTAAGCCAATTAAAAGCAGTTTCGTCTGAAAATGTTTCCTTTCCAAATAGTGATAGAGGCACCAGTGTAGTTGCCAATATTATTTCTGTAAAAGCCAACGAATTTGGCTTGGAATACGCTGAATAATAAAAAAGCCGCCCCCAAAGGAAGCGGCTAATTTTATTAGTAAATATAGGTTATAGGTTAATAATTATTCAACATCATCGGCATGATCAACATGGTGATGTCTTCGTCTTTTTCGTTCTCCTTAGGAACCACCAAACCCGCGCGGTTAGGCTGTGATAAACACAATTGAACCGAATCGCCATCGATTGTGCTCAACATCTCTTTCAAGAACTTCGCATTGAATCCGATTTCCATATCCGTGCCATCAAATTCACATGCAATGCGCTCAGTTGCCTCATTCGCCATCTCAATATCTTCCGCACTAATAACCAATTCTGCACCTGCCATCTTCAAACGAATCTGGTGGGTAGTCTTGGAAGCAAAAATGCTGATACGGTTGATTGAGCTCAACAAATCCATACGACTGATCGTTAACGTATTTGGATTCTCCGTTGGAATAACAGCGGTGTAATCAGGATATTTTTCGTCTAACAAACGGCAAATCAACTTCGTATCGCCAAATGAAAACGAAACATTGGTTTTATTAAAATCTACAGCTACCGGTGTTTCATCGTTCGGCAACGCAGTTTTTAACAAATTCAAAGGCTTCTTAGGTACAATGAAATTTTGCTCCACACCTGGCTTGATATCGTTGCGGGTAAAACGCACCAATTTGTTGGCATCGGTAGCAACAAAAATTACGCGATCTTCTTTCAATTCCACAAACAAACCGGTAAGGTTCAAACGCAATTCGTCGTTTCCAGCAGCAAACAAAGTTTTGCTCACCGCACGCAACAAAATGTTGGCCGGAGCCTGGAAGCTATTATCGCCCGTAATTTCCGGAATGGATGGATACTCGGCGCCATCTTGACCCGCCATTTTGTAACGACCGTTTTTGCTAATTACCTCAATAGAGAATGTAGCTGGATCGATTTTAAAAGTAACTGAATCGCTCGGCAACGACCTCAAAATATCAATCACCATCCTGCTTGGAACAGCCACTTTGAAATCCTCCTTGGCGTCAACGGCCATGGTGGTTGTCATGCTGGTTTCCAAATCCGTACTATTAATGGTAAGCTCACCGCCTTTCACATCAAACAAGAAGTTTTCAAGAATGGGAATCAGTGGCTTCGACATAATCGCACCGTTCACCGTAAGTAGGTGCTGGAGTAAGTCGCTGGATTGTGCTATGAAATTCATATCAGTTTCGGAGGTTTATTTTCCTTGGCTACAAACCTAATTTGAGAATATGAAATAACAATTCACAACTTTAGGCGTTTTATAAACAATGTTTGCTACAGCATACATTTTTTTCATTCTTCTTCGTTGGGTTTCTCCTCTTCCACAATTACAAAAACATCTTCCCCATCGCGTTTCATCATGTATTTCTCCCTTGCAAAACGCTCCAGTTTTCGCTCATTGCCAAATAAATCGCGCTTTTGAACTTCCAATTCCGCAATTTTCTTTTTGTGTTCGGCGATGCTTTCTTCCAATACCACAATTTCTTTATGCACCTTCCAGCGATAGAAAAAATTGTTCATATCAAAAAACGCCATCCAAATCAGGAAAAATCCGAACAACAAGTGGTAACGATACTTAAACAAAGGGTGAAACATATTCCAAAATTCTGCCTATTTCCTCCACTTTGCAAACCTAGTTTTACCGCTGTTTGATATTTTAGTCTAATTTTACATCCTGTTTATGAAAAAGCAAGCTTTCCGCCCATTCCTTATCCTCCTGGGAGTTTCTTCCCTGCTGTTTTCCTGCCAATCGCCTGCAAAAAAAATCAGCACGCCTAAGATTTTGTGGAAAACCAACAGCTACGCAACCCTATTTCAACTCGGAACCGCAGCCAACGATAGCTTCATCATCCTCAAACATCCCGATGGCACCGTGCTTTCAAAAGTGTTTTGGGGCGAAAGCGATTCTGTTGCCGGATTTCGCAAAATTCCACAACGCAATCGCATCGTTTCACTCGCTGCACCTTTCTCTTATATGATTGCAGAACTTGGCGGCGCCAACAAAATTGTGGGTATCGAAAACAAACATTTTATCTCTCACCCCTACTTCCTCAACGCCAACCAAGAATTTAATTCTCAACTCCCCATCGCCGAAGTATCTGGCAGCGATGGAAATATCATCCCCGAAAAACTCGTGCAAACCAATCCCGATCTTGTTTGGGGCTTTTGGGTAAATAAGGGCGATCAGGAATTTGCCGAAGGAATGACAAAAAATAAAATTCCATTCCTTTGGTGTATGAACTGGCTTGAAGCCCACCCCCTTGGACGCTCAGAATGGATCAAAGCCTTTGGTTGGGTGCTCGGCACACCTGAAAAATCAGAAAAATTGTTCCAATCCATCCAGGATCAATACAACCAAATTAAATCCAAATCTTCTACCGAAAATCCTTGCAGTGTTGCCGCCAATATCCCTTACCCCAACGGGATGTGGATGATTCCGGTAGACAAAGACTTGTTCAATATTTTGGTGGCCGATGCCGGCGGGAAATTAATCGCCCAGCCCATATCAAAAGCCGCCTCCCAAACACCCATTGAAAAAGCCGTTTCTATCTTCCAAAATGCACCCATTTGGATCAATACAGATATGTATTTTAGTTATGAAAAGTTGTTGATCGACCAACCCAAGGTGGCGTCCATTGTAGCATTCAAAAACAAGCAGTTGTATCACTACAATTTGTTGAACAACCAACAAATCAACATGAGAAACCCATTTTGGGATCGTGCCAATTTGTACGCTTATGAGATTTTGGAAGACCTGCAAACCTTGTTCAATCACGTTAAAAAACAAGGCAACCAGCCACTTCCAGCCAACACACCTCTACATTACTACAAACCCTTCCAGCCTTAACCCAATACTAACTCTAACTCATGTTTGCCAAATCCCCAAACCGCAGCTACGGACTTCTAGCAATCGCAGCTACCCTGCTGTTTGCTGCCCTAGACCTTTGCTGGGATTTACCCTTGCAAACTTCGCTAGCGCAATGGTTGGGATCGGATGTTTTCTACGAATTTCGTTTCCCACGTGTATTTGGCGCCATTTTGGGTGGAATTTCGCTGGCTTGGAGCGGACAAATGATGCAAACCCTGTTTCGCAACCCCTTGGCAGGCCCCTTCCTTATTGGCATTACGCCCGGTGCATCCTTCGGAATCGCCATACTCACATTCCTCGGTGGAACATTGCAATTCTCCTTGGGATCTGCATACTCTCCTAGCCTCCCCATGGCCGCCCTCGTTGGCGCACTTGCCGTAATGGGCCTTCAATGGCAATTGCATAAAAAATGGAACGATTTAAACACCCTGCTTCTCGGCGGGTTAATCCTGGGATATTTTTTTAGCGCAGCCATCGATATCCTACAACGCTGGGGCGAAGCCAACCAACTAAAATTCTACACCATGTGGGGACAAGGCAGCTTCGACCGTTTGGACGTTGCACAACTCAATCCACTTGCCGCAGTTGCCATCATCGGAGGCGTAATTTTATATGCCAGAAGATTCCATTTTAACAATTATTTATTGGGCGATATCCATGTAGAAAGCGCAGGAAGCAACCTCAAAACCTTGAGAAAAGAACTGATGGTGGGAAGCGCCGTAATGGCCGCCATCACTACCGCCTACTGCGGCCCCATCTCCTTCGTGGGAATCATTGCCCCACACCTAGCAAAAATGCTTACCAAAACCGAAGCCCATGAGAAAAACATGGCATTAACCGCTCTTTTTGGCGCGGCGTTAACCGTTGCTGCTGATTTCATTTCCCATTACGCCATCCCCAATTTTACCCTGCCCCTGAACGCCGTGCTCTCTATTATCGGAGCACCCATCGTGATGGTGATTTTACTCACTCCAACTTCTCAACGCGGATAATATTCTCAATCTGATAATCCATAATTGGATCGTATTCCACCTTCAAATTGTGGCCATAAATGCTGCCAAACGCTTGCCAAAACAATGCCTCACCCGTTCCACGGTAATTGCGCATAATCTCCCAACTGGTTTTGCCCGTTTCCCGGTGCAACAACTTCATTAGCACCTGCCCCTCACCAATCGTTAAATTCTTCAACTGCGCCATGTACAATTGCTTCAAACTCTCCTCGCACTCCTTCACATATTTCTTCCGAGCTCGCTTATCCTGAATCGTGTTCAATTTGTCTTCCATCGCCTTCATTTTCAATGCCGCCATCTTCGCATAAGGCAATGTTTTCTTTACCCTGCGCTTCAACAACAAATACGCCTGCTTCTTCTCCTCGTCCATACTCGATGTAATCAAAATCGGATCGATACGCTCAAAATCCGACGTATAAATGGTGTCGATTTTTTTCTCTTGCGCTTTCACGGGCGATGCAAGAGCCACCAACATCAATAACCCCAATATCCTTAACATCATGAGCGAAATTTACAATGAAACTTTAATAATTTAACATTTGCATCAGCTCCATTCTCCCAATTCCGATAAACCGTCTATTTTATTCGGTTTTTATCAGCACCAAAGAATTAACTCCATTCATATCGGATACCTGAAGATGATAAATACCGGTTGACCAGGATTGGGTGTTGATGGCGATGGGGATTTCTGCTGCTGTTGTGGTGTACAACAACCTTCCCTTACTGTCCCAAATGCGGATCATCGTGCCCCCCGCATTGGAAATCATCCCATTGTTTTGGATGTACAATTTCTCTGCAAATGGATTGGGATGTACTTGCCACTGCGACATCGTTTTTCCAGACTCTATGCCCAATACTTCTATCTTAATTGCTGGCAATTGAATACTGTCTTCACAACCATCTGCATACCCATACAACAGCGGTTTGTATATCCCTTTTTTCTGGTAACTGTGTTGCGGATTGCTCACTGTTGAGGTAGTTTTTACTCCGCCGATGCTATCTCCAAACTCCCATACATAATTGGTTGTTTTGCCTGTAAGTAAGTTGTTGCCTGTAAATTGTATCCATTCGTTTTCCTTGGCCATATTCATATTGCTGCAATTCTTTGCAAATTGATACGCGCTGACTAAAAACTTGCTTTTGGGTATCCAATACCGCTAAGTACTGGGTATCTACAAATCCGCATAAACTGCTACTACTTTGATAATAATAATACGCAGCAATGGTGTCGGGGTACTTTTGTAAATTCTTTAATCGAATCGTTTCTCCTGCACCTTGTTCGCTCTTCCAAAATCCACCGGTAGGAAGTATTTTTATCTTACTCAAAACAAAGCTGTCTGTTGATTGACACAATTTCGGTAATGATGAACTATAAAATTGGGTGGTATCTACAGTTACCCATGTAGTAAATGTTCCACTACATCCTCCGCTGGTAGTAATAACGGCTGTTACCAAATTTTTTGCTGCGGTATAAAAGTAGTTCACTTGCGTATCTTGGTTATGGGAACTTTTTGATCCATCTGAACCTTCAATTTGCCAATTCGCTGTAGGCTTAAAGCCTTTTATACTCGATGTAATAAAAACACTTTCTTTTCTTGCTCCGCATAACACCTTGGTTTCTGACAAGCTCACTGAAAGCAAACTATCCGATCCCAAATCAAATGCCTTGGTGTAATCACAGCCTGCGGTATCCTGTAAACGCAACAACACCCTAGTAGGTTTGTAAATATCGTAATTCAATGTGTCTTTGAGGAAAACCATAGAATCTACATCCCATTGACTTTGCAGTTTACCTGAAAACCCTTTTACTTGGGTGGGATAATATCGTTGGTTGGTGTCAAAAGCACATACCGTTTGTCGGTTCAACTGAAAATCCAAATTGGGCCAATGGGCTTTCATATCTACGCTATCATAAAAAGTTCTTTCGCTGCAATAGGCCTTTACGGCACTGGCTTTACACAAAAAATAATACTTGGATTGCGTTAGCCCCGTGAGCACAACGGTACTACTTTTTACAGTTTTGATGGGCTTGGTTTGCCATGAGTCTTTGTAAATCTGCCAACT
>JAGKXC010000148.1 GCA_021151535.1 Sphingobacteriia bacterium
GTTGGGTTGCGCTGCCTCGTATAAATACACCGGAATGTTCAAAGTTTCACCCACGCGCTTGCCCAATTTCTTGGCATATTCCGCTGTTTCCTCCATGGTAATGCCGGAGATAGGAATCAGCGGACAAACATCGGTAGCACCCATGCGTGGGTGTTCACCGCTGTGATTACGCATATCGATGAGTTCCGCAGCGCGCTTGATGCCTAGGTATGCAGCTTCTATCACCGCATCTGGATGTCCTACAAAAGTAACCACGGTACGATTGGTAGCCTTACCAGGGTCTACATCCAATAAAGTAACACCTTCTACCGCTTCAATAGCGTCTGTTATCTCCTTAATGATGGCTGGATTTCTGCCCTCGCTGAAATTTGGAACACATTCGATTATGGGTTGCATAAGGGCAAATTTACATTGCTTCAGCCCACTTACCCAAATCCCATGCACCGATTCCTTGCCAAATGCACCTAGAATTGCTAACAATCTGTTGATTATCAATATAAGTATTATTAATTAAAATAACAAGTACTTTTATAAGAAAATGAATGTAGTTTTGGTAGGTTGGAAAAGAAAAAACAACTAATTTTGCCGTCCTTTTTATGACACTGATCAAATCAATCTCGGGAATTCGAGGCACGATTGGCGGCGAAACGGGTGATAATTTAACACCCATCGACGTTGTTAAATACGCTGCAGCTTTTGGAACATTTTTGAAGGAAAAAAATGATGGCCAATCTGTTGTCGTGGGTAGAGATGCTCGAATTAGCGGACCTATTGTGCACGAATTGGTGGTGAACACCTTGATGGCATTGGGGCTAAACGTAGTTGATGCCGGTTTGTCTACCACGCCTACCATTGAAATGGCTGTTGTAGAAGCACAAGCTGCCGGTGGTATTATCCTTACCGCAAGTCATAATCCCAAACAGTGGAATGCATTGAAGTTGTTGAACGCCAAAGGTGAGTTCATCAGCGCTGAAGATGGAGCTCGTGTGTTGGAAATCGCTGAAACAGATGCAGTAAACTACGCTTCAGTGGATCATTTAGGTCAGCGCACTTACCAAGAATTCCTTTCTCAGCATATTGAGAAAATTCTCGCACTTCCGTTGGTGAATGTTCCCTTAATCAAAGAACAGAAGTTTAAAATCGCCGTTGATGCTGTGAATAGTTCTGGTGGCTTTGCCGTGCCAGCATTATTGCGCGCATTGGGCGTTGAAGATATCCTTGAAATTAACTGTGAACCTACAGGTAATTTCGCCCATAACCCAGAACCTCTTGCCGAGCATTTGGGTCAAATCGCCTCTGCCGTAAAATCTAAAAAATATGATTTGGGTGTTGTGGTAGATCCCGATGTGGATCGTTTGGCTTTTATCACCGACGACGGTGAAATGTTTGGTGAAGAATACACCTTGGTGGCTGTAGCTGATTATATTCTAAAACATACACCCGGTGCAACCGTAAGCAATCTTTCTAGCACCCGAGCTTTAAAAGAATTAACACACAAAGCAGGTCAAGCTTATGAAGCGAGTGCAGTGGGAGAGGTGAATGTGGTAGAAAAAATGAAAGAAATTGGTGCGGTAATCGGTGGCGAAGGAAACGGTGGAATCATCTATCCTGAACTTCACTACGGCAGAGATGCCTTGGTGGGTATCGCCCTGTTTTTAACCCACTTAGCAGAAACACAATTGAGTTCTTCGGCATTGCGCTCTACTTACCCAAATTATAAAATGAGTAAGAATAAAGCAGAATTGCAACCGGGAACAGATGTGGATGCGATTTTAGAAAAAATCACCCAAAAATACTCTAAACAGCCAGTAAATACTGTAGATGGCGTAAAAATAGAATTCGATGAAGATTGGGTGCATTTGAGAAAAAGCAATACAGAACCCATCATCCGTATCTATGCGGAAAGCGCAAGCTTAACCACCGCAGAAAATCTCACTAGAAAGATTTTACAGGATATTGGCGATTTATTAGATTAAATTTGCAACTGAATGTCAATGCAATGCGGTATCGTAGGTTTGCCCAATGTGGGAAAATCTACCCTCTTTAATGCTGTTTCAAGCGCCAAAGCCCAATCGGCTAACTTTCCATTTTGTACCATCGAACCCAACGTGGGAACCATCACCGTTCCCGATGTTCGTATGAATAAATTGGCCAGCTTGGTGAATCCCCAAAATTTAGTTCCAACCACCATCGAAATCGTAGATATCGCTGGTTTGGTAAAAGGTGCATCCAATGGCGATGGTTTAGGTAACCAATTCTTGGGAAATATTCGTAATACACACGCTATTTTGCACGTGTTGCGTTGTTTCGACGATGATAACATCATTCACGTTGATGGTAGCGTAGATCCGGTTAGAGATAAAGAAGTTATCGATACTGAGTTGCAGTTGAAAGATTTGGAATCATTGGAGAAAATGATCGCCAAAATTGCTAAAGTAGCTCGTACCGGTGGAGATAAAGATGCTGCCAAAACCTTAGAAGTAGCAGAAGCGTTTCAAGCCCATTTGTTAACCGGCGCCAATGCCCGTACCTTGGAAATGGAACCAGAAAAACGCATGTTGATTAAGGAATTGAATTTGCTTACCGATAAGCCCGTTTTATACGTTTGTAATGTTGACCCAGGTAGCGTAAACAGCGGAAATGCCCATGTTGAAAGAGTAAAACAGGCCATCGCTGGTGAACAAGCAGGTTTGATTTTGATCTCTGCTGCCATTGAAGCAGAAATCGCGGAATTGGAAACGTTCGAAGACAGACAATTATTCCTTTCGGAATTGGGATTGGAGCAAAGTGGTGTTGAAAAATTGATTCATGCCGCCTACAAGTTGTTGAATTACATCACTTATTTCACTGTAGGAGTGAAGGAAGTTCGCGCTTGGACAATCACTGAAGGTACCAAAGCGCCTGGTGCCGCTGGCGAAATTCACTCAGATTTTGAGAAGGGTTTCATCCGCGCTGAGGTAATCGCTTACGAAGATTATATCCATTTTGGTTCTGAAGCAGCTTGCCGCGATGCAGGTAAATTGCGTGTGGAAGGCAAGGAATATGTGGTGAAAGACGGCGATTGCATGCACTTCCGCTTCAACGTTTAATTCTTTTATTTTTTCTGGCGATAGGCGTTAGCCTATTCAAAAATCACAAGCTTATCTCCCCAAGGGATTTAGCCTACACCATGCATTTCCCTCAATATTAAACCCAATCATCTCTTTCGATGAGATTGGTTTCCTCGTATTTTACCCGCTTTAATTTCTCAGCATATTGCAAACAATACGCTTGAAATTCAATAATACGATCCCTGATTTTTTGCGATCCTACCGGTTTGCCCGCTTTATTTTTGGTGATCAATTTTTCGGAAATTACGGCCACCACTTCAGTCTCGATTTTATCGCCAAAATACATCGACGCTTTTCTGCAACGATCTTTTA
>JAGKXC010000046.1 GCA_021151535.1 Sphingobacteriia bacterium
AACAGCTTGTTGCGCTTTTACATCGCCCTGAATAATTACGTCTGTGGTTTCCCACTTTTTCGCCCAAGCGGCAGCACTCATATCCAAATGCGATTGGAAATCGGATGCGCTCATTTTTTCTAGCGTTTTCACGGCATGAACCTCAACAAAATCGGGCTCGTGGTGGAAGCTTGAAGCGATGATACAATGCTTTACGCAATCCAAAGTTTGGCCTGCAGCAACAGCGTAAGTATAGGTGTTTGCGGCGTAACGCGTTTTGATTTCCGAAACTGTCGATGGAAGATTTTTGCTTCCGTTGATGAATGATTCATATCCAACGGCTGTAGAAACTCTCCAGTTCAATTTTTTGGTTTCAACGGTTACAATCACGTTGTGTTGGCGGGTTTCTTGGTGAATTTCATTCCAAAATCCCTCTTCGTAATTGGAATCCTTGTTTACCACATCGCCATCTACATAGTTGCAAACTTTGATTTCGCAATCTGCCGATGGGATAATTGAATATTTCAATGCCGCATATTCTTTGTTGATCAAACTGTAGAAGCGCTGCGATTGAATTTGTAGTTGAATGCCGTTTTGAAGTTGAATGGTTGCTTGGCGGTTCAATACCCCTTTGTGCATATCCAATTCACGGGAAAATGCCAATACTTTGGCCCCGCGCTGACCCATCATTCCATTGCCCAATGAGAATACACTTTCGGCAATTTCATTCATTTCAGGATTGAATCCTTCTTCAATAATTTTCCAGGGATGTGGTTTGAAATAATCGATCATAATTTGATGTAAATCAATGATTTTTATGGTTTCGGGCGATTAATTTCTGCCTAATTTTAACAAGTTGAAATCAAACTCCCCTAAGTTGCTATAATGGTAGTTTGCCGCAGGTAGTTGTTCGGGGGTGCCGATACCCACAGCCTTCATTCCGCCATTGATTGCGGCTGCAATGCCCGCTGCACTATCCTCAAATACCCAACAAAATTCGGGTGCAATTTTTAGCATTTCTGCTCCTTTTAGGAATGTTTCTGGATCGGGCTTGCCATTTACAACTGTGTTGGCGTCTACAATGGCGGTAAACTTCTTGTCGAGTCCAACGCGTTCCAAAACCAATTGTGCGTTTTTTGATGCAGAACCCAACGCAATCGGTAAATTAAAATGGTTCACCTGTTCAAAAAAATATGGCACCCCTGGCAACAAATGCTGAGGACCCATTTCCATCACAAATTGGAGGTAATGTTCGTTTTTTGAGGTTAAATCACGTTGAAACTGTTCATCGGTCAAGGTAACATCGCCCAAACTTAAAATGTACTTTAATGAATCAACTCTGCTTACGCCTTTTAGTTCTTCATTGTGGGCTTCTGTAAGTTCAATTCCGTATGATTTGGCAAGTTCTTTCCATGCCAGATAATGGTAATGTGCTGTATCGCAAATTACCCCGTCGAGGTCGAGAATCAACCCAACTTTCATGCGTTTACCTGTAATTTTCTTAGATGATATTCAACCAAGTTAACAACAGGTTCACGGGTAATAACACCCACGTTTAGACGGTGAATTTTGCAAGCTTCTTTTAATAAATCTGAGAAGTGGAACGCTACACTACCTACAAAGTGCACCGGCACATCTTTGTGGTTTTCATATTTCCAAATATGGATATTGATAAATTTGCTAAAGCCGTTGTAAATGAAATCACGCACCCACTTTTCTTCACCTTGGTCGCTTAAAAAGCGCATAAACGAAGCCAAATATACATTGGGGTTGGGCTTGTTGTAAACAGCTTCAAAAATTCCTTCTTTGGTTAAACCGAATTTATCAATCAAACCTTGCTGTATTTTATCAGGTAATTCATGGTAAAGGAACATGCGTAGCAATTCTTTACCGTAGAAAGTACCACCGGCTTCATCGCCCAAAACATAACCCAAAGCTGGTACTTCTTCGTGAACCTCTTTGCCATCGAAGTAGCAGCTGTTTGAGCCCGTACCTAGAATACAAGAAATCCCTGGTTCGTCGCCACAAGTAGCGTAAACGGCACCTGTAAGATCGTGATCTACAGTAACTTGTGCTTTTGTGAAAACGCGGCGTAAAGCTTCTGCAACAATTTCGTTGCGGCTTTCATGAGAGGCGCCTGCACCGTAGAAGTAAACGTAATCCACCATCGGAGCAACGTTGGTTAATTCCGTATTTTTCCTAATTTCACTTTCGATTAAATCGGTAGGGTGAAAAAATGGGTTGAAACCCATGGTATGGAATGATAAACGTGTAGATTCACCATCGGTGAAAATCCAATCGCACTTGGTGCTCCCGCTGTCGGCTACTAAAATCATAAAGCGAAATTTTTGTGCAAGATAATAAAAAATCACTTAGTGTCAATGTTACACTTAAAAAACTCATGCAATTGTTGCACTATCTAATGAGAAATAATTATTTTCGCGTTCTGATTCACGGCCAATTATTGTCTTGAAATTCAACTGTTAAAGATGTCGAACGCAATATTAAATCCCCACGTATCTGTAGATTGTGTAATCTTTGGATTCAGCAGAGATACGCTGAGGTTATTGCTAATTCGCAGAACGGTTCCGAATGCAATCACGGAGTTGGACGATAGTTATTACGCTTTGCCGGGCGATTTGGTGAACGACAGTGAAGATTTGCATCAAGCGGCGGGCAGGGTTTTGCATGAATTAACTGGTTTGCAGGGAATTTATTTGCAGCAGTTTCAAGCATTTGGCGATCCAGGTAGGATTTCAAAACCCAAGGATAGGAATTGGTTGCAGGGCGTAAGGCAGGATCCCGATGCGCGGGTAATTACGGTTGCGTATATGGCTTTGATAGACAGCCAGAAAGTGCAATTGCAGCCGGGTTCTTTTTCAAAAGAGGCTGTATGGATTCCCATTGATGAGATTCCTGAATTGGCATTCGACCACAACGATATTTACGAATCTGCATTGGCGGCATTGAGGGAGCGCATACAGATTCAACCGATTGCTTTTGAATTGTTGCCAGAGAAATTTACGATGGCAGATTTACAATCATTATACGAAACCATCCTTCAAAGGGGTTTGGATAAACGCAATTTCCGACGCAAAATGTTAAACTCGGGAATCATTTTGCCGTTAACCGAAAAACAGCACGGAGTGAGCAACAAACCGGCTCGTTATTATTCCTATAATCGCCAATTAATGCAGAATGCTGATTCTCAGTATATTAATTTGCGCATGGAAGGTTCATTTACATTGTTCCAATAAGGTTTTTCTGTAGTATCTTTGCGGCTCATTTTTTTGAGCTGTAGATGTTAAACGTTTCAAATGTTTCTTTGCGTTTTGGTAAACGCGTATTGTTTGAGGATGTAAATTTAAAATTTACCCGTGGGAATTGTTATGGAATTATTGGAGCCAATGGGGCGGGTAAATCCACGTTTATGAAGATCCTTTCTGGTGAAGTGGAACCCAATACAGGTTCTGTGGATCTAGAGCCAGGTAAGCGGATGACGATCTTAAAGCAGAATCACTTTGAATTTGATGAATTTCCAGTTTTGCAAACCGTAATTCGCGGTCACCAAAAACTCTGGGAAATCATGGAGGAGAAAGATGCATTGTATGCGAAGGAAGATTTCACTGAGGATGATGGGATGCGTGCGTCTGAGTTGGAAGGAGAATTTGCAGAAATGGATGGCTGGAATGCAGAGTCAGATGCTGCAACCTTGTTAAGTAACTTGGGCATCGCCGAAAATCTTCATGAGCGATTGATGAAAGACTTAAGTGGTAACCAAAAGGTACGTGTGCTTTTGGCGCAAGCGTTGTTTGGTAACCCTGATGTGTTGTTGATGGACGAACCTACCAACGATTTGGATGTTGATACCATTCGTTGGCTAGAAGATTTCTTGGCACAGTTTGAAAATACGGTATTGGTTATTTCCCACGACCGTCACTTCTTGGATAACGTTTGTACCAATATTTGTGATATCGATTTTGGCAAAATCAACACGTTCAGTGGTAACTATACTTTCTGGTACCAAAGTTCTCAATTGGCTTTGAGGCAGCGTTCTGATCAGAATAAGAAAGCTGAAGAAAAGCGTAAGGAATTGCAAGAATTTATTCAGCGATTCAGTGCTAACGTGGCAAAAAGCCGTCAGGCTACTTCTAGAAAGAAAATGTTGGAGAAACTGAACATTGAAGAAATTCAGCCCTCAACCCGTAAGTATCCCGGTATTATCTTCAAGCAAGCCAGAGAAGTGGGCGATCAGATTCTTACCGTGGAAGATTTGAGTTTCACAGCGGAGAACGGTGAAAAGTTGTTTTCAAACTTGAATTTTACGGTGAATAAGGGTGATAAAATTGCTTTTATTTCAAGAAATACAATGGCTTTGAATACCTTGTTTAAGGTATTGTGGGGCGATGCAAAACCCAATAAAGGTGAAATTACGTGGGGTGTTACCGTAACGATGAGCTATTTGCCAAACGAGAATGCACATTTCTTTACTGAAAACATCAATTTGGTAGATTGGTTAAGACAGTATTCTACAGAAAAAGACGAAACCTTCATTCGCGGTTTCTTGGGCAGAATGTTGTTCAGCGGTGAGGAAACCCAAAAAATGTGTACAGTGTTGAGTGGAGGTGAAAAGGTAAGATGTATGATGAGCAAAATGATGATGGAGAATCCCAATGTGTTGGTAATGGATGAACCCACCAACCACTTGGATTTGGAGAGCATTCAGGCGTTAAACAACGGTTTGGTGGATTACGCTGGTGTAGTATTGTTCCATTCGCATGACCAAGAGTTTATCAATACCATCGCCAATAGAATTATTGAAATAACCCCCAATGGATTGATCGACAAGTACATGACATACGAGGAGTATGCTGAAGATGCTAGCATCAAGGCTAGAAAAGAGGAACTTTACGGCGCTTAATTTTTAAGAATTAATTAATATTGTAAAAAATGAAGTATTTCAAATATATCCCTGCTTTGGCCGTAGTGCTTTTGGCAGCTTGTGGTGAGAACATAGACACCAGCAAAAAACTTGAATCTTCTCAAGATTCTTTCAGTTACATTTATGGTTACAGCGTTGCACAACGTATGAAGCAAGAAGGTATCGATGATCTTGAATATGGTGCTTTCATTCGCGGTGTACGTGATGGTTTAAAGGGCGATTCTTCTTTGGCAATTAAAGAAGATAAAATGGGTAAAATTTACCAATCTTATATCTTGAGTAATCAAGAGAAAAAGACCAAAAAATTGCAAAAAGAGTCTCAAGAATTCATGGCCAAAGTGGCTAAAGAAAAAGACGCCAAGAGCTTGTCTACCAAGGCGGTAATGAAAACTATCACCAAAGGGGTAGGTCCAGTTCCTCAAGCTTGGGATTCTGTAGAATGTTATATCAAATGGACAACCAATTCAGGAAGTTCTATCATTGATTCATACAAAGAGAATAAGCCATTTATTGGTGTAATTAGTTCATTACAATTGGCTCCTGTTGAGGAAGCAATTCAAAAGTCAACTGCGGGATCTGTATTTGAAGTTTATTTCAACAACAGCGATTTCCCACAGTTGAGTAGAATGTTCCGCAGCTTCAATGATGCTTATGGCATTTCCATTTGGAAAGTGGAATTGAGAAAAGTGAAGCCAGGTACTAAGCCTGCAGAAGGTGCTGCGCCAGAGATGGCTGCTCCTGGAAGTAAGTAATAACAAGCTGCGGAATTTGCCAGGTGGCGAATGTGCAGACAAGATAGAAAAGCCGCTCTCGAAGGAGAGCGGCTTTTTATTTACCTTTGCTTTATGGGAATTTCATTGCGATTCAATCGTTTGACCATGTTTTTGGGGTTGGTAATATTGGCTAAGGCCAATGTTGTTATCGCCCAAGAAAAAAATCAAGTACCATTTAAGGAAAATCGATTCCAAGAATCTGCTTGGCAAAAAGTGAAGGAAAATTGGGCTGGCAACCAACTTTGTGCGCAATGGGATACTTCCCAAAACCATTATGCTGGGCCATTGAAATTGCAGTTGAATAATGGCAATCAGGTTGTTATAGAACTGTCAAATCAAGGTGTGGCCAAGATTTCTTTTTGGCCCAAAAATGCAAAACAAGATCATTTGAGTTACGCGGTGGCCAATGCTTTGGTAGCCGAAACCATACTTCCAGAATACCGCGATTTGATTACAGATCCCCGCAGCGGTATGCAACATCATGCCAATTATCTGTTTACGTTGATTAACAGCGGACAGAAATTTTGGATTTCTATGTGTCCGTTCCGGATGGGTTTGGTGGATGGGCAAAATAACCCCATTGTTACCGATGATGCGAGTATGCCTTGGGTTGAGGAAGGACACCAAATCACCCATAATTTTCAGTTGAATGATGGGGAGCGGTTTTTGGGATTGGGGGAAAAAACCGGTCCGTTGGATCGCCGTGGCAACGCCTACACATTATGGAATACCGACTGTTTTGGATATTCCGTTGATCAAGATCCTATGTATGTGAGCGTTCCTTATTACGTAGGATTTAATGGCAATATTCCGTATGGCGTTTTTGTAGATCATTCAGCAAAAAGTGTATTCAATTTTGGCGCTGCCAATACCCGTTTTACCAGTATTTCGGTAATGGATGATCATTTTGTGTATTACCTCCTTGCTGGAAATTCCTTGTTTGATATTACCCAAAAATACACCCAATTAACCGGGCGAAATACCATGCCTCCCAAATGGAGTTTGGGTTTCCATCAAAGCAGATGGGGCTATCAATCTTCAACAGAGATTGAAGAATTGGTGTTTGACTTCCGCACCCGCAATTTGCCTTTGGATGCAGTGCATTTGGACATTCCATATATGCAAGATAACAAGGTGTTTACCTTTGATTCTGTGCGATTTAAGAATCCCAAAAAGCTGGTTGATATATTGCAATCGAAGGGTGTAAATACCGTGGTGATTTTGGATCCAGGTATCAAAGTGGAGAAGGGTTATCAGCCATATCAAACGGGCATTAAAAACGATTTGTTTGTAAAATATCCCGATGGCAGTTTTTACGAAGCCGGCGTGTGGCCAGGCAATTGCCATTTTCCCGATTTCACCAAACAGCAAACCCGCGATTTTTGGATGAATGAAATGAAATTCTACTCCCAAATGGGCGTGAAAGGCTATTGGAATGACATGAATGAGCCTGCGGCATGGGGCAAAGAGGTACCAACATTTATTCGATTTTATGCAGAAAATCACCAATGGGATTTAATCAAAGCCCGCAATATTTATGGGTTTAATATGGCCAAAACAACCGCTACAGGGGCAACTCAATTGTTGGGCGAACGACCATTTGTACTCACCAGAGCAGGGTTTGCAGGCATTCAGCGTTATTCAGCCGTTTGGACTGGCGATAACGTGGCATCTGATGAACATCTGTTGTTGAGTGCCCGATTGATCAATTCCATGGGCATGAGCGGTATTGGATTTTGCGGTGCAGATGTTGGCGGTTTTTCAAAGCCAGCCACATCTGAATTGTATGTGAGATGGATGAGTTTGGGTGCGTTTACGCCGTTTTTCAGGGCCCATAAAACCATTGGGATGCCCCGCAGTGAACCTTGGAGTTTCGGAGAAGACAACCTGCAAATTGTGCGTTATTATTTGCAAATGCGCTACCGTTTGATGCCGTATTTGTATTCCAGTTTTTACCAAATGTGCAGCACTGGAATGCCGGTTAATAGAAATTTGGCTTTCTTATCGTCAAATATCCAAAATGAGCCCCAAATTTTTAATGAATCCTTTCAAAATCAATTCCTTTTTGGCGATGCTTTGTTGGTGGCTCCCGTGGCAAGTACCGATAAATTGGCCAGTGTTTATTTGCCGAAATTGGTGAATTCGCAACGTTGGTATCATTTGTACACAGATCAGTTGTTTCAACCTGGAACAGAAGCCATGGTGAAATCGCCCTTGCATGCTTTACCCGTATTTGTTAAAGGCGGATCCATTCTTCCTGAATTCAATGTAACCGGCAAAAACACCGATGTTGTTAGCGATACTTTGGTGATCCATTTATATCATACTGGCGAAGAACCAACCGTTATTGCTGAGAAAAATTTTAGTGTTAACGGGCGATTGCTTTCTTCTCGTTCTACCGATTTTGTGCTTTGGGAAGATGATGGAAAATCAGTATTAAAACAATCAACTGATTTGTCGCTCATTCCCAGCAATGGCATTTTCAGAAAAACGTTGTTGGAGTTTCATCCTGAAACCCGGAAGTTGAATGTGGTATCACAAGGCGGAAGCGCCAATTACGCTTCCGGTTATCACTTTGTGAAGCTTGTTTGGCATGGATATGTAAATGTTTTGGAACCAAATATTTCAAGCGGAAAGGATATGCGTAATACCATGTCGCTGAAAGTGCTGCAGCGTTCCAATACTTCTTTTGCGTTCTCTGTGCCCATGTACCAAACCGATTTGATGGAAATGAGTTCGGTGATGCGCTGTTATGAAACGGTGATCAAAGTGGAAGATTTTTTCCCATCCAAGGGAGGAACGGAAGTTCAAATAAGTTGGAAATAAAAAAGCGCCGCGTTCATTCGAATGCGGCGCTTTTTGCAAATTACGTTTTTCGTTTATTTATTTTTCCAAAATCTCCAGCCCAAAACCAACCAGCCTACAATCATCGCAATTCCACCAAAAGGGGTAATTATTGCGATTTTTTTCAGCATGGGTGATACTTGTTCGTTGAAGGCAACAATCCATAAGCTGATTGAGAAAATCATCGCCCCGAAAACAATGGATTTTACAAACCACGTGGATGATTTTTCCGCAACCCATTGCGCGTACAATCCGGAGTTTGCTACCGCCATTAACCCCAAACCATTGAGGGCAAAGTATAAGCATGCCGTTTTCCAAACCTCCAAATAGTGGGTTGAAAATACTTTCTCCAATGCATGTGCACCCATTGCGCCAAAGGCAATGGAAATGCCAATCATGAAGGCTGAAAGTCCGGATAACTTATTGCTTGTCATTGAATTAGTCTTTTAATGCTTTTTCAATCATCATCAATACATAAGCCCTATGCGCTTTCACTTCATTGGTAGTGCCAGGGTTGGCCTTAAGCATTTTCTGGATGTTCAAAATGCTGTTGTATGCCGCTGCTCTTGAAATGGCATCGAATCCGCCTTTTCTGTCTACGTCCATCACGCGAATCAAACGATTTACATACATTTCCTGCAACAACATTCTGTGGGTGTTTACCTGCGAATTTAAATCGGCAGCGAATACACCATTGGTGATTTGGTCTATCATGTCGGCAACCGAAAGTCTATTCCCATATTCGCGGGTATCGTTCATGCGCAACAATGTTTTTGGATGCAAAATGTGCTCAAGAACATCGCTCTGCATTTTCAATACGCGGCTATGTAACTTAGGATCTTCTTCTTTTGCGAAGAAGCCAAATCCCCTGCGTTGTGTTTGCAAATAAGGTATCAACTCAGCTGGAACTTCCATCGCATTAGGGGCAAAAGCATAGTTCACCAATGCGTCAACCGCCATTTTTTGGGTAGCATAAGGAACAGGGGTATAAGGTTGAGGTGCATTGGTTTGACCGGGTAAAGGTCTTGCAACATACACACCGCCGATATAGCGAGAAACAACGCCCATCATGGTTGCATAATTACCGCTCAAAACGCCGTAAGTGCTAATCAATTCTTGGTATCCAGCTTGGCCAGTATAATTCTCCGGCTTCAAGTTTTTCATCAACTGTTGAACCAATTGAATACGCTCAATGCCATAAGTGATTGCGTCAGAACTCATATCGTTGATCATCACTCTTGGGTCTATTCCTTTTCCAGGATTTCTCATATCATCGGCGTCGTTACCGAATGTTAAAGTAGGATCTATGGATTTCTCGGCGATTTTTCTCAAACGCGCGGTTTCCGCAGCTTCATCGTTTAGTGCGATGCTGTAACCGTAATCAATTACCCACTTGTCGTAAGGGCCAGGGCTGGTTTGACAGAATTGAACGGGTTTGCCTTGTGGATGAACGTTGATGGCTGGGTAGTCCATTACTGAGCCGATTAATCCATTTTTTTCTGTGTATGCTTTATCTTTTAACTGCTCAGGAGAGTTCAATTGAGACGCTTTCATGTTGTGCATCAATCCCATGGTATGGCCCATTTCGTGCAACACCAAATAATGGATTGATTCGTTGATTAATCGCTGTTTTTCTGATTCAGAAGCGCCTGCAGCAGCTAAAGCGGTAGCTCCAAACAACTGTTCTAGGTGTAAATTATGACCTGCTGAGCAGAAGTTCATAGGGTGATTTTCGATACCATTTTCTAGGTGATCATCGCCCTGTTGTAGATCACTTCCAATTTTGAAAACTTCGCTGAATTTGAAGCGATTGGTTAGGAAAACCCACTCAAACATGATGTCGGCACCGAGGATTTCGCCGGTGCGTGGATTCACGAAACTTGGGCCATAACCGCCAAATGGGGGGTTGGGAGAGGAGGTCCAACGCAAAACGTTGTAACGGATATCGCCGGCATCCCAAGATGCGGTATCAGGTTGTTCAAATACTTGCACAGCATTGATAAAACCTAGGGGTTCGAATGCTTTGTTCCACTCAAGAGCGGCACTTTTGATCATTTCACGGTATTCCTTCGGCGTGGTATTTTCGATCCACCAAGTAATAGGCTTTACCGGTTCACTTTTTTCAGCGTTTGGATCTTTCTTTTCAAGGTTCCAACGGTGAATAAAATCGTGATAGTTGGCAGCTGAAGTGGCTGTCATATCATTCACTTGTTCGGTAAAATAACCCAATCTTGCATCGTCGAAACGGGGCTTGAAGTTGTTCTTTGGCATTTGTAAAATGCTATGTTGCAGCACGATTGCCACAGCTCTTTCGTCGGTAACTTCATTACCACCGCCATCGGTTGGCATGGGGTTATCGTACACATAACGCACAACCAAATCCGTATTTTCTGGGTAGTTGCGGATTTTCTGGTACTGGGTTTTGCCCTTTGAAAGCATGCCCAATTTGAAGCCTTCGCTACCTGGGCGACCGCCCTCTTTAATTTGGTGCAATTTTTCTGAAAGGAACAATTCATCCGCATCGATCAAATATTCTTTTGTTTTTTTATTCTCGGCGATGATTTTCTCGAAGGCCAAAGGGGCGTTTGAGATGTTGGCATTCGCTGCTTTGGCAATGGCGTTATTGGGGTCGAAATAGAAATTGGTATTTACCTGTTCGAATTCCAAGTTGCCATAAACTTTTTTGATGGTGAAGATGCGGGAGCCGCGGAATTGGCCACGGTGATGGCCGGCAGCTACAACGCCGTTTTCGGTATAGGTAAAATGGATAAACTCTTTGTTTAGTTGAGAATCGCGTACAAGTAGGTAAAGTTTACCATCGGTGGTATCTTGGTACAAGGGGAAAAGTCCGTTGATTTTGATAGCATTTTTGGTTTTGCTTTCAATGGTTGCGGATTTTTTCTCGGAGTTTTCAGCGCCGGCGGCGGGAGCAGCAGCGGTTGCGGCTGGTTTTTTCTTTTTTTTCTCCCACTGTTGTGGGGTTGCATGGGCGATAGCTGAAGACGCGGTAAGGAGGGAGAGTGTGAGCGAAAGCACACCCGTTGTATGTTTAACTAATTTCATATCAATTGTTATGACGTATTGTTTAATGGTTGATGGGGTTGAAAAAGATGCTGTGGCTATTGGGTAGCGGGCAAAATTTTCAATAAACAAAGAAACGAAATTTTGCTGATTATTGGGGCATTTGGTAGTTCTTGTTCGTGGATATTTGCAGGAAACAGGAATTAGTATTATATTTGCAGCCCTTTTAGGAGATAAGTGGAGATGGTTGCAAAGCCAAGGAAATGGAAATCAAAAAGGATATGCATTCGTAGCTCAATTGGATAGAGCATCTGACTACGGATCAGAAGGTTTGGGGTTCGAATCCCTACGAGTGCACGATCAAAAGTAAAGGCCACAACGAATGTTGTGGCCTTTTTTTATGGCATAAACGAGTCTGCCTGCGAAGCATGCCAGCGAGTGAATGCCATAAAAAAGCCAGCGCGTAAGCGTTGGTCTTTGCTTTTGCAGGACTAAACAGTAGGGATCATGGAATAATCCCTAAGGGTGCACGAAAGAAAAAGGCCTCCATCCGCGGAGACATTCCTTGATGATTTTTATCAATTGCTGTTTTCATTTTGCATAAATTTGAATTGCGGCAATAGTCCGGAATCTCTATGAAAAAATTATTTTTAGTTATACTGATTCTGCAATTAAGTGTTGCGGGTATTTGCCAAAGTGATCGCACGTTTGAATCTTTGGAAGAGGCGCTCAGAAACCCGGAATTGGTTGAAAAACTCGACCTTAGGGAATCGCCCGTTTCCCAAATTGATCCAAGATTTAAGAAGTTTGTTCACCTGAAAGAGCTGTGCCTAAGAGATTGTAAAATCTCTGAATTGCCAGATTTTCTTCAAGCCTTGCCTATCAAATATCTAGATTTATCGAACACGAAAATCACAGAAATTCCATCAAGTATTAGAAACTATAAACAGCTAGAAACACTGCTGCTATTTGATGATAAAATTTCACATATTCCATCCTGGTTGGGAGAGTTGAAAACCTTGAGCTGCTTTGGGCTAAGCGGTAATAAAAATGTTGATTCTCTCAATAATTTGGGTCGTTTGATTTGGATAGACGCCTTGGATTTGTCGGAATTGGGATTGAAGCAAATCCCCGACTTTGTATTTGAAATGAAGAAGTTGGATTACTTGAAGATGACGGATAATGAGATTGCCTCGATTCCCCAACAATTAAATAATCTCAAGAATCTAAAATTTCTCAATTTGAGTAGCAACAAGATTCAGGAATTTCCCAATAATTTGGAATTTCCCAAAATGGAAACTTTGTATTTAGCGGATAATCCCCTTAAGTCAATTCCTGTGTTTGTTTCGAAAATGCAGCATTTGCAGGAGTTTTCAATTAGCGAAACCGACATTGTGAGTTTGCCTGCGGATTTGTTGAAAATCAAAACCTTGGAATTGGTAATGGTGCAAAAATCTAAGATTCCTGAGGCTTTGTTGGATTCATATAAAAAACAAAATCCCAAGATTTATTGGCTGCAGTAGATTTATTCAATCAATGCGGTTAGTTTGAGTATTACTTTTTCAGTTCAGTGCCAGCCTTCTGGAGTTGGTTGTAGGCAGAGAATTCTAATACAACTGCGGCTACCGATATTAATAATCCTGAAACGGGTTCTCCTGCGTAGATCAAAACTGTTGATACAGCTGTACCCACTGCAGCGTATTTTGAAACGCAGTTGAGCTATGGCTAGTAGTGGTAGAGGTGTAAGTATTCCTGTTGTGTTTTGTGTTTACCTGTGCTTCTAATGGTGCAATTGATGCCACAATTATTGCGATAATAAAAATATTCTTTTTCATGATTCCCAAATATAAAATATTAAATTAATAAATCTACCGCAAATGTCGAATTAGTGTCATTTTTTTATTTGCGCAAAAAAAGATTGAATATAATTCAATACTAAATATGTGCAATTTGCCGACAGTTTGAATTCGCAAAAGCTAGATTAATATTGCATCAAATTGAACTTCTGATCTTATCGAAATAACTATCTAGAAGTCAATTTTACCAAAAATAACTATGAGTTTTAGCGAAATTATATTAACACCAATTCACACATCTTGTTCCTGCTTGCCCTGTACTTTAGGAGCTTTTAAAAAATTAAGAGAAGGAGTTCAAGACATGAAAACCGGCCTTGTTGAATTTCTAGCCAAACCCAATATAGGGGAGTTGCTGAAATTAGGTAAGACATCGGCAGATTTTCATTCAAGAATGCGATTTGCCGTTGTGTTTAGTTTAATTAATACACCTGAACGACAGCTTGTGTTTTTTAAGTCATTTTTAAGTAATCCCAATTTTGATGTAGAGTTATTTGATTTTTCTGTGATAAAAAGTTTTCTGGATTTACAAAAAAATAGAAATTATGCTATAGAAAGTTGGATTGAAATGTACATTAAACATGCTGTTGTTTATCATAGGTTTCCGGAATTTATAAAAACTGCAACGGTTTGCATAAATAAGCAGGACTTTATGTCTTATGCTGTTGTAATACTTGAAATGGGTGATGACGTATTTCGAAATTTCTTTAAAGCGCATTTTCATGTAACTGTATTGCTGGGTTTTATTGAAATGGCATTTGAGGCTTTTTTACTAGATAGGTCGAATCTGAAAGCTCAGATTGTGCAAGAGCTGCATGAAGTCATTTATGATGGATTTAAAACATATGAAAATGAATTTTGGCGTAAGAGATGTATCATCATGACCAATAGGATTTTACAAGAAGGGAATCACGACTTGTTGCCATATAAAACCCCGAACTTCGGAGCCAAAACAAAGGAAGAGTATCAGCTGATTTTTAACGGAATCAAACAAGTACAATCTTCATTTTCAAGAGAAAAATACTATTATGAAAGTAGGATTAAATCTAAACTCAATTCCATTGCCGAACTCAAAAATGAGATTGAGAAAATAGAAAAAAATATGTCAAAAAGGGAGCTGTCTCAAAGTCGTTTACATCATCTTAGTGAGTTAACCCATGTTCTTCCAATAGAGCGATTGAATATGATGATCGATTCGGATAAATCCATTTACTATTTTCCAGAGTATATGTTTCATGACGCACTTGATTTCATTTATCTGTTATCTGATGCTAAAAAAGATTCACTACGCAGGAAGCTAAAAACCGCAAAGAGAGGGATTTTGAAAAAAATAAAGTTTGCTTTGGGCTAAATTTCCATTTCCCCGTAACTTGCAATTCACAATTCTATGAAAATGTCCGTGAGGATTATACTGTTGCGATTCGTGCTTTTTGCGGCCGTGTTATTCCTTATCCCCAAAGCGTTTTCTCAGAATTTTCCTTTGGGTTGGTCTGGATCGCCCATTATTCCTTCTACTGTTTGGTCGGATAAATCCCAGTGGAATTCAGGCGCCGCACCTGGTGATCAAATCATCGCCACACATACCAACAATGAAATTCAATTGCATTGGAAATTTGGACCGGGAAATCGGGCGAAATGGGTTGTATACTACCTCCGCCTGAAAACACCCATCGCCTTTCACGATACCCAAATAATTGGCATTGATGTGAAGGGTACGTTGAGTAAAAAAGATAACCGCGACTTTAGTTTCAAATTTGAAGATGGTACAAGTCAAGGCATTTTCCTTTCCCATGGGTTGGCCGCCATCGATCGGTGGGTGAACCGCATTTCTGTGCTCAAAAAGCAAGCGAATGGATCTCCCAATTGGAACAAAATTAACGTGATCGCCTTTGCCATTTCTTCCGATCCTTCGGCCAATGACCTACTCGCAGATTCAGGTACGGTTTGTATTCGGAATCTACAAGTGGCGAACATCGCCCAGTGGGAAAGAACCAGCATTTTTGATACCTTGCCTGCATCGCCCAAACTCGATACCGTTAGGCAAGAAACTTTGAATGCAATCTTGGGGAGGCAAGTGGCGAATGGACTTTTTTATACCTGGCGGGAAGACAATTGCTCTTGGCTCTACGGACATGGATTGGTGCTGAAATTGCTGTCGTTGGAGGGAATTTGGGACAATGGCAAGCCCATGAATGCGAGCGCAACGGCAGCGGAGAAGTTGGCTCATTTCATTGCTAATCAGCAAAATAGCGTAGGATTTTGGCCACGAGCGTGGAATACCAAACAGGGTACGGTGCGGTTTACAGATGAATACATTTGGTTTGGCGATTTCCCATGGATGATTACTGGATTGGTAAATTATAACGCAAAATCGGGCGATGCGCAGGTGTTGCCCTCAATTTATAAAGCCCAAAAATTCCTGTATTCGCTGATTGAACCTAGCGGCAGGGTGAATACGGTGAATTCCACAACTGGAGCAAAACAGCCTGTTACCAGCACCGAGGCTTATGCCGCAGTAATTCAAAGTGTTTATGAATTGGGCGATACGATGCGCGCTCGGATTTTAACCGAATATATCCAAAATTACACCTGGGAAAATGGCTTGAAATATTACAAGGAAGCGATTTACAGTTATCGGCCTACATTGTTTAGTAACACGTGGATGGCGATGTTGAGAAAATCTGCTGCTGATTCGGCTAAGGCTTTGGATGCATTATCCTTCGCTGCCAAATCGCTCAATACCCGCGGGGATGGCAAATTGAATGGGTTTGATGGTTTTGGTCCGGTTGCCACCTGGTTGGAAGGTACGCTCTCTTATATCTGTGCCGGCGGACCCAACAGTAACATGTTGTTTGATAATTTGTTGCAGTTGCGTTACCCAGATGGAAGTGTTCCATCTTACAGTGATAGTTTGGGAGGAAAGGGCGATGTTTGGGCGGTTACATGGTCGAGTTTGGATGCTACAGCATGGTTGTATTATGTGTCGGCCAGAAAATCGCCGTTCAAGAAATACGTTGAATTTACATCGCCATTGAATTTGGAAATTCCGCAAAAGATGGATGATGCATTTGTGATTTTTCCCAATCCTGGATCAGGGGATATTGTGGTTAAGAGGACAGGTTTGGGGGGAAATGTGGTTAGTGGAATAAGGATTTATTCTGTGAGCGGTGTACAATTGTTTTCATGGCGCGCAGTTGATGAACGGGAGGTGATTTTTGGAAGTGCTGGAGGGGAAAGAGGGTACAGCGAGCACGGCGGCATTGCGGCGAAGCATGGGCAGGAAACGTTTTCTTTGGACGTTAGTGCATTGAAATCTGGTATCTATTTTTTTGAAATGACAGCTTCAGATGGCACGGTTCAGCGATTGAAGTGGGTGAAGGATTAGATTTACATTGTTTAAATTAACTTTTCTTATTTATTATGAAATTCTTTGATAATTAGTTCATGATCAGTTGAATTGCGATATTTGAAGCGGATATGAATTTTAAAAAGGTTTCTATTATTATTTTTATTCTCGCCGGACTAAGTTTCTGTTTTGGATTATTGTATTTGGAGACAGGTCAAGAATGGGGCGATGATTTTGCATTGTATTTGTCGCAAGCAAAGGCCTTGAAGGATGGCAATGTGAGCCAGCTTCTTGAATACAATAAATGGTCAATGGATAATAGCGAAGGGATGATAGGCCCATATTTATATCCAGTAGGTTTGCCAATTTTAGAATGGGTGTATTTGAAATTTTTTCCATTTAGTTGGGTCGGTTTGAAGGTGTTTCAGTGGCTAATATTTGTATTATCTGGTTTTTGTTTTTTGGGTTTTATTAAAAAATATGGTGATTTTTCAAATGGGTGGTTGATTTTTTTAATGTCATTTTATTGGTTACATCCAAAAATGATCGAATTCTCTGATCGATTAATGAGTGATACACTTTATTTGTCTTTGGTATCAGTGTTTTTCTATGCGCTATTTCAGTTGAATTCTAATTCTAAAAAGAGTAAAGGATTAATTTACAATAGTTTGATATTAATGTCGCTGATTGCTGTGTCCTTAACGCGAGTAGTTGGTTTTGTACTTGTAGGAACTTGGCTATTTAAAATAATTTATGATTACAAGAATGGCGATAAAATTAGCCATTCGATTCCATTTTTTTTAATTGGCTTATTGTCAATTGTTTACATTAAAATAATGGATGCGCGATTAGAGTCAAATCATGTAGAAGCTTTGAACCAAGTTTCATTAGAATTATTGGGCAAACATTTTCTTCATTATTTAGAGCTAATTGGTATATACACATTTTGGCATTTACGAGTTATCCCATTTTTAGGATATTTGGTAGGACTCGTTTTTATTTTCATTTTAGTTTTAGGTTTGAGAAGAGAAAAGTTATTTTGGCAACTAATGCCAGTGTTGTTTTTTGTTCTGGCTAGTGTGGGAATTCTGATTATTTGGCCATTCTATCAAGGGGTTAGATTCCTAATGCCTATAATGCCTTTTGTATTGGTGATGGTAGTACAGCTTATAAATAAACTTGAATTCAAGAAGTTGTTTCTGGGGAAATATCAAGATAAATTACCAATAATTTTAGCAGCTTTTGTTATTGTTCAAGGTTTGTTAACAACAGTTTACGGTTTTAGATTTTTACAGACGAATAGAGTTTGGACAATGGAGAGTAGGCATGTTTATCAATTTGTTCAAAACCAAGTTCCAGATTCGGCAATTATTTCTTTTGATAAACCTAGGTGGCTGCATTATGCAACGGGTAAAAGAACTATCAGAATATTAACTGATTCATTTCGATTACAATCTAGATATAATTATCAATTGGATTATAAACCCGGAGTTTATACTGAGGATTTAACGAACAAAGCGAAAAACAATTACGCTTACCATTACCGCGATTCAGCAGAATTCAAAATAGTTAGGGATTGGCCCAATTTTGTATTATATCAACATAATAAAGTACAATAATTCCCATAGTAAAAACTACAGTTGTTTCCTGGTTTTTATGGTACTGGATTTTTTGTGCAATCCATGTAGTTCGAACCAGTGAATGTCTTGTGCTATTAATATTTTCGCTTGATTCTTAGCGAAGAATTTTGAATTAGAAGTAGGGAATTTGATTTGATAATCTGTAAAAACTCCATTTAAATATTGATGCTTTTCCAAGTGATAAACACTGATATTATTTATTTTATGGCCATAATCGAATTTTGTTAAAATTAAATAAGGCCAATGTTCTTCTACAATGTCGAAACGATCGTCTAAGAACCGATTTTCTCTGGTTAGAAATACCCGCTGCATAGAATCGGACGGTAAAATGGCGGATATACTAGCACTGTCGCCAATGGATCCAATTTGAATAAATCGGGGCGATATCATTTCTCCTTGCAATCCAACAAATCCAATGAGGGTATCTTGTTTTACCATAAATGTGTTGTTTGCTACTAGTTGAAAAAAATCGTACTGGCATTTGGTAATGGGTTTACCTGTTACCAAGTTGGAGAAGCCGTATTTTGTATCACCGTTTTCGGTTTTATCGCCCGAAATAATTATTTGATTAATTCCGCAATAATTCGCCAATAAATAATGAAATCCCCTGCCACAATTTAGCATTCCCTTGCCATTGAATAGGTATTGAAATGAGCTATCCACGGCTAGAAAATAGGTTTCATTGCGAATGTTTTCTAGTGTTTGAATTTCTATGTAGTTGAATTTTACGGGTACTATAATTTCCCCATGAGTATTACATATGCCAGTCTTATTGCCATTAAATAATTGGAAGTAATAAACCATTCTGGATTCATCCAAAATGGTCAGGATATTGGTATAAATGGGCGGAATAATTTGCCTGCCTTTTGTGTTGAAGCAACTTTTGTACGTTTGATTCATAGAATCGAAACTTACAATGGCAAATTTTTCATTGATTTCATAATTGATAGCAGAAAAAGACCGGCCACCGATTTGCTTATTTCCTAAAAATAATAGCTGTCCATCCTCGCTTTCTTTCCATTGAGCGGAAGCGAAAGTGAAAAAAAACAGACAGAAACCAGTGACAAAATGTTTCTTCAGCATGGATTAATAACGTTAAAAAGTAATTGCCGTATATACCCATATGCCTTGAATATTGAGTATTTGTGTATTTGGATTGCTTATATTGTTTAGGTAAGTTAATTGCGTAGCAGTAAATAATGGTAGCGTGAAAGTTTGGTTGATTGAAGTATTGGAATAGATAGCACCGATTCTCCACCAACGGGTAATTTTAAACTTGGCTTCAACTTCAAGGTGACTGCCTGTAATGCTGTACAATGAATTTTGGGTTATTGGCATCCAAGTAGAATTGAAGGGTTGGTAAGAAGCCGAAAGGAATCCAATTCCATAACCAATTTTTGGACTCACAAAGGAGTTTTTTGTGGTTTCTTGGGCGATACTATTGGGATACTGATTGAACGTTCCTTGGTTTTCCATGTATTGCAAATTTGCCTCCGCGCCGATGGTAATTGTTTGGCGGCTTTTTGGAAATCTCCATCCATAATTAAAACCAGCACGTTGAAAAGTTGCATACATACTGGTATGGTTATTTATGGAAATTCCAGTTATACTGTTAGTTATAGAATAATCATTAAATACTGTGTTTTTAATAGATGAATAGTAGGTAGGATATTGTGCTTGATATTGTTCACTGAATTTATCATACATATTCGTGATTTCGGCATTGCCCATATTTTGAATGGTCCATTCTAATTGTCCAGCATGAACATCGAAATAATGGCCAACTACTTTGCCGTTATTTTTTATTTTCCACCAGGTGTGATGAATATTTGCGTTTGCGGTATAGCTTACACCTTCGAATTTATTCTTTTGTGTTTGCCAATCAATGAGTGTTTTCGTTGGATTTGGGAATTCGATATTCGAGTACTTTGACAGATCGGCTACGTAATTACCAGAAGCACGGAAAATCGACCCTCCTCCATAGAATTCCAAACCATTGTTGTAACGTCGTTTTAATTTAAGGATATACAGTTTTGCTTGCGTAATAGCTAGGTAATTGTTGGTAGAATCATTGATTCTATTGGCTAATTGAAGAAGTTTGGTTTTATCGGTTATGGTTTTTTCTTGTCTTAATTCCTTACGATATCGGAATTGGTTAAAGTTGGCATTAATGCGGTTATAATAGTAATTAGCAAGAATGGTATTGATTTCCAATTTACTTGTATCATTGAAATTGGGATGCGTAAGGATAAATCTAGCGGCACTGTCATTATCGCCCGATTCTTTTATCCCATTAAATTGTGTTTCAAGTATTTTATCTTCAATGAATTTCAATTTTGCTGTACCTGAATCACTGGGAATCATGGCGTTGGCCGTTAAAATTTTGGATTTGGCAATTTGATAATCTTCCTTTTTGATAAAGTTTTCAGTTTCTTGCCAAATGGTTTGATAATCAATATTTAAGGACAGTCTTTTTAATTCAAAGTTGCTAGGATCAACCGCGATGCACGAATCTGCCAATTTTCGAAGTAACGCAAGATCTTTATTGGGTGCGTAATAGCCCAACATGAGTCGCTGAAATTGATTTTTCTTCAAGATTTCGCCCATCCTATCGCCTGGGATTTTATCCCAAAATGGCAGGATTTTTTGCAGTGATTCATACATTTCAGCTGCTTCGGCAAACTTTTTACTTTCGAATAATAGGTTGGCCTGTTTTAAAGTGTTTTGAGCCTCCGTTAGCTTCAAATTTAAAATTGCGAATTTCCCTAGTGTGGCTGTGTCGGTTGGTTTTAGCTTTTTCGCTTCGTTGATAAATGTTAATGCGGTTTCATATTTGTATTGGCTCATCGCTGCATTGTATTGAAACATGTTTTCATTGAACTTTACATCTTGTTGGCAGTTTTTAATCTTAGCTTGTAACTCAATAAATTCTGTTTCAGTTTCCTTCATCGGTCCTGTTAATGCTTTGTTATAAAAGCTTTCTGCTTGACTGCATTGGCCAGATTCAAGCGCTTGCTTAGCATAGCTGAGTAACTGTTTTTGCTTATCTGCAGCCCTTTGCTTTATTGCATTTTTACAATCAGCAATTCCAGTTTTTAGGGCGATAATTTCTGGCGATTTTTCATTTAAAGGACCTTTGGCAATAATGGAAGGCAATAGTTTCTCAGCTTCATCACAATTGTTCTCAGTTAGCAAACTCTCACAATTATTGATCATGACCAATTGTTGTTCCTTTTGAAGCGCTGCCTTTTCATTGGCGATATCCTTTTTACATTGATCTACTTTTTTGAAAATATCTTGAACCTCAGGTGAGGTTTGATTTAAAGGACCTGCTGGCAATTGGGTCTGTACCATTTTTGCTGCACTATCGCAGTAACGAAGTCGAACCAAATTATCAGCAGAATAGAGAAACTGTTTTTGTTGTGATAATTGCAGATCAATATCGTTTTTCTTCTTTTGCTCTTGGCATGTTTTAACTTTGGCATAGAAATCCTGAGCCTCGGCAGATTGTTTTGTTAGTGGTCCAGCAGGGAATTCACTTTCAAACTTTTTTACAGCTGCAGTGCAGTTGCTAAGTACAATCAACGACTTACAATTATCTATAAATGCTAATTGCGCTTGTTTTTTACGACTGGTTTCTAATTCAGCCTGCTGTTTTTTACATTGATCTACGGCAGCTAGAAAGGTGGTTACTTCGGTTGAATTGGATTTTATCGGACCGTTAGTTGAAAAATTGGTATTGAAATATTGCAAACCTTCCTCGCATTGTCCGCTTTCTAAGTAATACTTGGCGCGGGAAATCGTATTTAATTGCGCTTGTTTTTGTTTTTCAAGTATCTCTCTAATTTTTCTGGCTTCTTCTTCTTTAATTTCAGTGGGCGATTCATATCTAAATCCAGGGTATCTGCTGCTGCTTAGCCAATACACGGTTAATATTCCTCCATTTTCAGGTTCTGGATTAAAGAAATTTTCTGCACTACCTGTTTGATTGGGGGTTTCAATGGTAATTGCAAAAAAGCCATTCCCATAGGGGAGGGTTATATTCTGTTGACTGTTGGGTTGGCAGAAGAACTTGGTGGAACCGATTGAAATTTTTACAGTTTTATCGCCCTCCCAAATCAGGTTTAACGTTATCTTTTTTTCGTTAGATTTTGGGGCTGTATTTTGAACCGTAGGTGTAGTGCTTCTTTTCGGTACGGGTGCGGCTTTGGGTTTTGGCAAATTGATTCCTTGCGAGAACAAGGAACCCAAAAGACACAAGGTGAAACTCAGTGCAATTAGTCTTTTCATTTTTTAATTATTCCCCGTGATTAAATTTAATAGTGAATTGATTTTGGCTATTCCAGATTTTAATGAAATAAATTCCTGAACTAACATTGAGGTCAAATCCAGGTTGAGTAAGCAAATCGTAATTAGGCGTAATTTGAGCCCCATAAATACTGAAAACGCAGTATTGGTATGGCTCTGAAATTACTGAATGCAGCAAAGAATATCGATTTGATTGAGGAGTTTTATAAACACTAAAAGAGGGTTTAGCTATGCTATCTTCTAAACCTAAATATTTGCCATCAACATTTAAACTTACACACTTAAAATCACGGTTGCCACATCTGCTTTTTGCATCCAAGCAAACTGAGTAGAATCCTTTGTTAGTGAAACTGTGAATGGGATTGTTTGTAATGTCAATGTCTCCATCGCCAAAAGACCACGAAGCATATTTCGGGGCGATTTTTGGGTTGAATTGGAATTTGTAACCAGCTAGTTGCGAAACTGTAAAATTGGCGGTAAAATTCTTTTTCTCGTCTATGATGGTAATGGGTTCAGAAGTTGTGGTGCAAGTTCCATTGATTCCTTTAACGGTGAAAGTTCCTATCTGATTTGTGGTAATTGATTTGGTTAATGCACCCGTGTTCCATAGGTATTTGGTAAAGGTTTCTTTTGTTTGCAATGTGATTTTATCTGTTGCATCACACCAACTTACACCGTTAGGTGCTTCTATGGTTACTGGCACCTTGTTTAGGGTTATCATTTCTGTGTCTTTGCAGCCGTTATAATCTGCCGCAACTATGATATAAGTACCTGGCTTACTTGGGGCTAAAATCCTATTTGATTGTAATAAATCCCAACTATTTGGAGCATTTTCATAATACCATTTGTACGTAGACAGGAAAGTGGGCGTTGCATATATGCTGGTATTCCCTTCACAGTAATTGAAATTAGTTGTGTTGGAAGTGATGGCCAAAACTGGTTTTTCAATTACGGTGATAGATTTTATGAAAGAATCTTTGCAACGAGCGTCTGTATAAGTAATTAACTTTATACTGTTATTGCCGATTTTTGCAAATTTCTTGTTTACTGTAAGTCCAGTTAGTGAAGTATTATCTTCAAAATACCATTTATAATTAACTGTATATGATCCACTTGTGTTGTTGATGGTTGTTCCACCGTTGAGTGTAATGTTGTTAATGCCGTTATCACAAATTATTGTAGGTGTGGTAGTGAAATTCGGTTTGGTGGAGTTTATCACATTAACCTCATAATTGTTGGCGTTATAATTACAACCTGCAAAAGAGACTTTGGCAATAACTTGCTTTTTGCCGGCTGCTCCCCCAATCAGTTGTTTTGAAATCGCATCGCCGAAATTTGATCTTGGATTGGCGTTATCTGGCCATGTCCATTGAACTGCATCAGGTATATGATTCTTGGCGATGGTTCGGATGTACATTGTCTTTGAGTAAGTAACACCCGCATAGGTTTTGGCACTAATACTCAAAGTATCAATTCCTTGATTTGTGTTAGCTAAGAATTTGAAGTTAATGGAATTGGTATCAGTAAACGTCCAACCCAATTTGCCATCGCGATAAACATTCCAGGAGGCCAATTTATCTATCGCCCCGAAAATCAAGTTTAAAGAATCATTGCTATATAGATCCAAATTTGAGCTTGTTTCGAGGTTGAAAATCGCGGGCTGAATCAGTTGAATGGGTGTATTATTGATATTGGCGTTCAGGGTATCAAAAACTGGATAAAAAATGTCTGTGTTGTTTTCAGTTTTGCCGAATTTGGTGAACGAGCTGTCGCTGAAAACCATGGCCAGATGCGTAATTGCTAATTGGCTATTGGTTAATGAATTGACGTTGTTTAAGTTGAATACATCGCGGATGTTGAATGTGTAACTCCACAAATCGGCACCTTCATTTTTTAATTGATATTTAGCATCGGGTTTGCCCCAAGTGGATTGAATATTATACCAATAATTGCTGTTGAGCGCGGCATTGGTAACACTTGCGAAAGTGATATAAACTGAGGAAACCCCTTTTAATCCGCCATTTCCCTTGGTTGCATCAAAAAGGATTTTCACCGTTTGATCTCTTTTGGGTAAAATTGGATAAAGAGAAATGGGATAATTAGGATTGTATGAGGTGGCAACGGTTGGATTGCAAATAGCTACGAGGGTAATAGAATCGCCCGCACACAACTCAGCAGGGCCGTTGTTTTGGAAGGTGATTGTTTGATTTAATGGGGAAATTGTATTCACATCCAAAGTATCGTATTCAACGCAAGTAGAATTGTAACTGGTAGTTAAAATATACCTTTTGTTGGTTTCACTTGCGATGATGATCGGATCTTTGATTTTAGGATTGGAAAGGTTTGTGGTGGGATTCCAACTGTAGGTTAAATTTACCGGTGTTCCTTGTTTTACTTCTGGAACAAAGGTGTTTCCGCAAGGAATGGCTTTGGGGGCTTTGGAAATTCGAATATCTAACGGTGACGGAGCTAAGTTGTACCTAGCGGTGTCTTTACAACCAATAGGGGAAACCAAAATTGCGATGTAATTGCCGGTAATACTTGCTGTAGCCTTGCTCGACAAAGAGAACAAACTATTGTTGGGGTTATACCAAGAAACGGATGAATACTTATTCAGTGATTTAACCATCAAATCAGCAGCTTGCCCTGAGGTACAGTAAGGGGATAATTGGGTAATGGTTGCGATGTTTTTTAATACTGAAACTTTGAAAGTATCAATGAAAGTACAACCTTGAGCGGTTGATGTATTTTTAACCCAATATGTTCCTGGTGTTGTTATCGTTCTGCAGGCTGTAACTGCGCCATTATCCCACGCAAGCGTACCACTTAAATTTACTTTTCTGCAGAGCGATAATGACGTGACACCGTTACACAATGTGTTGTTGTCGAAGGTATTTGAAATTGTCCCTGTACCAATTTTGCCAATAAATCCATCATTATTGTACAGGCTGGTTCGATACCCATAAATATTCGTAACTTCAGTTGATTGCGATGTATATCCGGAAACATAAATATCATTTTTAGAATCGGTAATAATTGATTTAATCATTGTAGTAGCTCCATTACTATATCCGGTATACGCGGTATTCCACAGAATTGTTCCGGAAGTATTTACTTTGAGTATATGGTTTGGTGAGCCTACAGAAGAAGTTGTTTGAAATGCATCTGCTGTAAACCAACCTGTTGATGCAGTTGTTCCGGTGCAATAAATATCGCCGTTTAAATCTGATGTAATATGCTCTAGGTAGTCGGATCCAGTGCCGCCATAGTAAAATCCCCATTGTCTTGCGCCCGCACTGTTGAATTTAATAATTATACCATCAAGCAGTCCTTTTGCAGTTCCAGAGGTTGAAATGTTGGTGGTTGATTGCGAACATCCTGTTATAAAAAAGTTATTGTTAATATCAACATTACAACCGTAAAAGTAGTCGTTTGATGTTCCGCCGTAATATGTAAACCACTGTAAAACATTGGCACTTGAGAATCTAACTATGAAACCATCAGTTGCTGTAGACTTTGGATATAAGGCAAAACTGGCGGAATTGTAATTTGTGATGCTTGAGCTTGTGGTTGCCCCAACAATATAAAGGTTCCCGTTTTTGTCGAAAGTGGCATCATAAATTGTGTAATCATAGGTTGTGGGTGTGGTACCAGTTACATAACTACCATACAGTTTGGTTCCAGACCAATTATATTTTGAAATGAAACTAATTTCGGAACCATTCGAATAGGTTCTAAATGCCCCAGTAGTAGCAATATTTGTTGTGGAAGAAGTACCACCATATACTGCAATATTTCCATTTTTATCAGTACAAATTCCATTAATTGTTTCAGTACCTGCACCACCGCAATAAGTAGCCCAGTTCAAAGATCCAGCTTCGCTAAATTGAACAATAATTCCATCATATCCGCCGCCGCCAAAAGTTTTTTGACTGGCGCCACTGCTGATCAAGTTGCTAGCATCTGTTGTATAACCTGCTATCACTATCTCATTTCCGTAGGTAGCAATTCCCCCAAAATTGTTGTAGGAATTAGCAGTGCCATAAACATAAGTTGCATAAATGGGTACACTGGTTATCGGATTGATTTTTATATAGTATAAACTGGAATATCCAGCGGAAAATGTGGTTTGAAATGCACCTGTAGTAGCGAAGTTTACATTAGACAAGGTGTATCCGCATTGGATTATATTCCCTTTGGCATCTAGGGTTGCTGTTTTACCGTAGTCATGGCTGGCTCCTCCGTAATATGAACCCCATTTCAAACAAGGATCTATGATTAAATCTTGTGTTTGATCGTAGCTTGATTGGAACTCAAAGCCAATGGTTTTGGGGTTGATCCGTTTGAATTTTGTTTGAATTTCTTGGTTGTTGGAGAAGGAAATTGGGGCATTCTCCTCAATTTTCTCAGTGGAATTTTGTGCCTGTATAATCAAATTGCCCTGTGGTGAAACTGAAAGATTGTCAATTCCATCATAAGCCAGTTGAATGTCATTGGATGCCCCCCCCGGATGAACGATAAAATCATATTTGATGCTGCCGTTTTTAAAATAAATAACCCAATCAATGTTGGGGTAAATGTTGATCAACGTAATTTTTTCATATCCATAACAGTGATTGTAATCTTTCAGTTCGCCCGATTGCTTGTCTGGAATAACGAAATTTTCGTAATAATCGGATTTTTGAGATTTGATGATTTTTTCCGGGCGATTGGCGTTTACCAAATTTACATCCACGCGAAATATTTTGAATACAGGTGCAATTTGAGATGATTCTTTTAACCCCTTTTTACTAAAATTCTTTGATGGGGCTTGAATGTTTTGCGAATCGGGAATTTGAATCTGGTAACTGAATCCATTTTCTTTAATGAAATACTGTAATTGGTTTTGCGTGTTATAAAAAAGTACCGCGTTGTTGGTATTTTGGTTTTGGTCGCGCAATTGACCTTTGTTTTCAATGAAGAAATTTTTCTGAAATCTATTTGTGTTATTGGCGTCTGTTTGAGAGAAGCACAATAGCGTATGAATGCTGATTATAAAAAGAGTTAAAGTTTTTCGGAAAAACATATTAGAAATGCTGTTTATCTCTCAAAAATAGGGTGGTAAAAATGTGCCTATATACCAAAATATTGGTATTTTAAAATCCTTGTAGTTGCTGAAAAATACCTTGATTTTGGTATATGGATTTACATGTTTTTGAACAACTTCGATGAAATTTTTATGACACAAGAAGAATTTGAAAAATGGTTAGACGATCAGGTTTCTGCATATACAGAAACTATGGAGGATATGCAGAATCAATTTCAAGCGATTATCGATGCTGCGCAAGAATCAAAACTTCAATTAGAGGCCGACATTGAAGAATGTAGAGCACAGTGTAAGGATAATATGGATAGCTTGGAGTCGGAATTTTCAGTAAAACAGACGGAGTTAATTGAAAATGGAGAAGAGTTGCTTTCGAAAATTACTGCATTTGTAGATTCAGGTTCTGAACAGTTAGAAAGTTTGGAGAAAATTGTTGAAGAAGTGAATGAGAAATTTGAGGCGATAGAAGAGTTATTAGAAGATTCTCAAAAGAATTCAAATCAAATTGAGGAATACGAAAAAGATTCTCAGCAGTATGTAAATGATATTTCTAAGAATAAAGAAGAGTCTGAAGATTTATTGAGTAGGATTGGCGATGACAAAGAGGAGAGTGAGAAGTTCTTAAAGGATATAATGGAGTTTTTGGAAAAATCAGAGCATACGTTTGAAGAAATCGAGGAGATTGAAGAGAATGCGAAGCGAGAATTAGCAGAGATTGAAGAGATAGAAGAACAAGCTAAACATGAATTGGCAGAAATTGAAGAAATAGAGGAGAATGCACAACGTGAGTTTGCAGAGATTGTTACTTGTAAACAAGATTCCTTGGCAGTGCAGAAGGAAATTGAACAAATTGAAGCAGATTCTAACAGTTTAAAGGCAGAGATTGAACAATTGAAGGCGGATTCCACAGTTTTACATAAAGAAATTGAGGATTTGAAGAAGGAATCAACCGATTTACATGAAGAGATTGAGAAATTGAAAGAGGAAACGGATGGTTTTAAATCCAATGCTGAGGAAGCTGCTAAACAAGCTACTCATTTTGAGGCGGAAGCACAGGGTGCTGCGGAACAGGCTCAATCTTCGGCTGGACAGGCTGAATCGGCCGCTGGACAAGCCCAAGGTGCTGCCTCTGAAGCCCA
>JAGKXC010000149.1 GCA_021151535.1 Sphingobacteriia bacterium
GTCTTTTTTGCCGCTGTTGTTTGGAGTGATTTTCACCCATTGCAAGCCAATCAAGGTAATTACCAATACGATTAAAATGGCCCCAATAATTTTCTTTTTGTTCATAGCTAATCAATTGCAAACAAAAGAAATTGCCTTCTATTTGCTAGTGTAAAGTTAGTGAAAAAATCCACAATTCCCTACAGCCAAGGGATAAAGCGTGATGTGGATTTTTGATAGTCTTTGTAAGCGGGATATTTGTTGGCAGAGATTTCTTCAGAGAAATTAGAACTTCCTCTAAAAAGGAAAAGGAGTAAAATGCAGCCAATAACGCTCCAATTGATCCAATGCCCTGTTGCCACAACTGAAAACAGATAAAAAGTAACCCAAATGGCTTGTTCCGATGCGTAGTTGGGATGTCGCACCCACTTCCATAAACCTGTATGCGTAAAGCCTTTACCATAGAATTCACCCAAGGGCTGCCCGGAGGTTTTTAAACGGTATTTTTCGGTTTGATACAGGTATTGTTGTTGATCGGCGATGGTTTCTATGGCGATGAATCCGAGCATCAAGGCAGCCACCAGATAATCGGCTAAACCCATGGGTGTTTCTTGTCCGCGCCAAGCCTCTAGAATGGGTAGTGTAAATAACAATATCAATGCGTTTTGGTACAGACAAATGAAGAATAAATTGAAAAGTCTCCATCTCCACTTTCCTTGAAATTCAGGCTTGGCGCGCAACACTTCCCAACGATAATCTTCTTCTCCTTTCCACGGAATTAATGAATATCCGCCACGTCTAGAAAAGTTATAGGTTAATCTGATTCCCCAAATGGTGGCCAAAATCGCCATGAGAACCAATCTCGGTTCCATCCCAGAATAATAGGCGAAATGCCACACATAAGCGATAGGCAGTATGCTCCAAAGTTTATCAACCTGACTGTTGTTCCCAGTTATTTCGCCCAGTAAAAAACAGGCAATTGCTACCCCAAAAGTAACCCAAGCTACTTGAATCAGAGCCGATTCTTGCGCATGGGTAAAGTGAATGTCGCTCGAAAAAATGGCCGTTGCCAAAATAGAAAGCGTAGCGATTAAGAAGAGTGTTGTGCGAATCATAAGTTGCAATTAATGAAATTGTTAGCAAAAATTAAAGGAGACAGAAAAAATCCATCTCCTTTGCTCTAACTTATGAAAACAGCACATTGTGCTTAGCCACTACAACAAGGTGGTGGGGCAAACGTATTCTGTGATGTTGAATGTTGAATTTTCCTTGATTTTATTGAATCCGCCAGCCACGTTGATGAGGTTGTCGTAACCGCGCGCTTTCAAGATTGAAATAAAAATCATGGAGCGATACCCGCCAGCACAATGCACGTAATAGGTTTTCTTGGGGTCGATGAGGGTCATGCTATCGTTCACATAATCCAAAGGGCCATTTTCAGCACCTACAATATGTTGGCTACCGAATTCACTGGCTTTTCTAACGTCTAAAACATGGGTATTGGGGTTGGTTTTTATCTGATTTGCAAAGTTTTCAACAGAAATAGATTCAATGGTGTCAACGGGTTTGCCCGCTGCTTCCCAAGTTTTGAAACCACCTTTTAGTACACCCAATGGATTGTCGTAACCCACACGCGCCATGCGAATTACTACTTCTTCTTCTTTGCCTTCATCGCAAACCAACAAAATGGGCTGCATCACATCCGGTACCAAGGCGCCAATCCAAGGGGCAAAGCTGCCGTCGATGCCAATGTTGATGCTACCCGGGATAAAGCCTTTGGCAAAAACTTCTGCATCGCGGGTATCAATTACCAATGCATCGGTTTCTTCTGTGGCTGCTTCAAAAGCTGGGGCATCGAGTTGCTGCAAACCTTGTTTCAATACGTCGTTGATGGAAGCATAACCTTTGATATTCATCAACACATTTTGTGGGAAATAACTTGGAGGCGGTGTAAGTCCATCAAGCACTTCGGCAATGAAAGTTTCTTTATCCAATCCCTCTCTCAAGGCGTAGTTGGTTTGTTTTTGGTTACCCAAGGTATCGGAAGTTTCCTTACTCATGTTTTTACCACAAGCGCTGCCAGCTCCATGTCCAGGATAAACGATAATATGATCGTCTAGGGGCATGATTTTGTTGCGTAAAGAATCAAACAAATGCGCGGCTAATTTTTCTTGTGTGAGTTCGGCGATCACTTTTTGGGCTAAGTCTGGGCGACCTACATCGCCGATGAATAAGGTATCGCCAGAAAACAAGGAATGCGATTTCCCGTTTTCATCAAACAACAGGAAGCAACTGCTTTCCATGGTGTGACCGGGGGTATGGATAACTTGTATTTTTACATCGCCCAAGGGAAGAATTTCCCCGTCTGTGGCGGTATGCGCTTCGAATGCTGGCTTGGCGGTTGGGCCGTAAACGATGGTGGCGCCGGTTGCCTTGGCCAAATCCAAATGGCCGGATACAAAATCCGCATGAAAATGGGTTTCAAGGATATACTTGATTTTTACGCCGTCTTTGTTGGCGCGATCGATATAGGGTTGGATTTCGCGAAGGGGATCAATAATGGCAGCTTCGCCGTTAGATGTAATGTAATAAGCTCCTTGAGCCAAACATCCGGTGTAAATTTGTTCTACTTGCATGGCAGATTAATTTTAAATGTAACACAAATTTCAAGCAGATATTTCCAGGAAACAGTGATAAAAATCACACTATGAAATTTGTTTGAAATTCTTATCTTCGTTAAAATTATCTGGCTTGATGTTGCTTTAAAAACAGCATGTTTGCTTGAAAATCTGTTGGCTCATTATTGCTGTGGTTTTCAGATTTTTGGCCAATAAAGAGGGATAAGAAAAACAAATTCTATGGCGCGAACCCGAAAATACTTCCAATGGAAATTGGCTCAGAGTGCGGAATTGAAATGGTGGCAGCGCTATTTGAAAGACAAAGAAGTTGAGGCTTATAAGCTGGATAAACAGCGATATTGGAAGCAGGTTTTGGGCGATTTGCCGGCCAAATTTCACGATTTTGAAGGTTTGGATGTGTTGGATGCAGGTTGCGGACCGGCGGGTATTTTTATGTCGTTACCCAAAGCCAATGTAGACGCGGTTGATCCATTGTTGGAGCATTATCATTTGACATTAAAGCATTTTGATAAGGGCGATTATCCTTGGGTGCGGTTTTTTGAATCTTCGTTGGAGGATTTTGCCGTACAGAAACAATACGATGTGGTTTTTTGTATCAATGCGATTAATCATGTTGCGGATATTTCTCTGTGTTATAAGAAGTTATCGGAATGGGTAAAGCCAGGAGGTTATTTGATTATATCCATTGATTCTCATCAGATTCCGGGTTTAAAGCATATTTTCAGGTGGTTGCCGGGCGATAT
>JAGKXC010000047.1 GCA_021151535.1 Sphingobacteriia bacterium
CGGACCTAAACCAACAACTGGCAGCGGTTTCACATAAATTGTTAATGTATCATAGAAAGCACAACCATCGCCATCTTTTACACGAACACGGATGGTAGAATCGCGGTTGATATTAGGGATATACAAATCCTTCATGGTATCACCGTCGATGTAAGTTTCAGCTTTCCAAGGATTATTTAATCCAGTGTCTTTCGTAATACGGGTCCAATAGTAACTAAATGGGGATTTCCCATGAACAACATTCGCATACAAGCCCATCAAAGTACCCTTACATGCAAAAGTATCTTTGGTCGCTAAGGTTACTTTGGGTGGATCCGGAATAATAACCGTATCCCTATAAATTGTTGGACAGTTAAATGAATTATTAATTGTATGTACTATGATATACTTGCCGCCTTTGTAGAAGGTCATGGTATCAGTTTTCTTGGCACTATAAAATATTTCATTGCTACCCAAACTGTCTCTTACACTCCAACGATAAGAAGCTATACCTTTAAATGTTGCTGAAATTGTAGACAACATTGAGAACTTACCACATTTCAAAATGGTATAAGTACGTTTTGCTGAAGCACGAGGATTTACCTTGATTTTAATTGCTCGAATGGAAATAGAAGGCTTAGGACAATGGTTATCAGAAACCTTAACAGTAAAAGCATAAGACACATCAGAAGCCATACCAATTCCCGGGGTCCATTCAAAATCGGCATAAGCTAATCGCTTCTGGTTCCAGGATGATTTTGCCGCTACAGTAAACTTAGCTCCCGGAATACCTTTATTCCAATCAATTGTTGTTGTATCTGGGACTGTTTGATTGGGTGTAAACGTAACATCATCTGATTCCACCTTAAATTTAATGGTTTCACCTTCACAGACCTTATATGAAAAAGGGCCATTAATGGTTGGTGCATTGTTGTAACCGCAATCATCTTTTACAATAATCTGCATATCGCGCCTTGTTTTACCTACAATACGCCAAACATTATTTGTATCTTTTCTCCATTCCGTCATGTCAATCACCAATACAGCCACTTCATCACATTTTGTGGGTGTAAAAATGATATCTCCAGTACCTGTATCAAAATAGAAACCTCTTGGTGGTTTTCCTGTAATATTGGGACTACATTTAATTGTAGTTGGTGGAACGCAATATGGGGTTACTGGATTTTTATAAGTAAATGGTGTTGTATACGGAACAGAAGTATTCGGCACCCCAGCCAAAGCTGGCGCCAACGAATACGACAAAGAGTCGTAATCTATCGTATCCAAGGCTCCATTGTTGTAATAATACGCTTGGTTACAACAAGCAAATGCAATAGGCACGTTACTCAACTGTGGTGATGTATTGCACTTGTTTTTCGATTTATTAATGTTACAGATGTTGATTGTTGTAGTTGTCCAAAAATCCGCCCATGTTGCGCCAGTAGTAATCGCTGCATTCCTACAACACTGATTATAAGTTATGGTTAATTCACAGTAGGAAGAACCCAATCCAGAAGTAGAAAATGGCGATTTCGAAATGTCAATAATTGATTCGTAAATATGCTCTTCTACCCCTTCACCAGTATAACTTGTATTGGTAGGTGAGCATGGAGATGAAGCAGTTGAACAACGAGGGGTAATATCTCGAATACTTACCCTTGACAGAGACATCGAATATCTCGAAGTGCTCTGTCCACCATTATTTCCGGCATACCAATACAACAAACTCCAATTCGGCGGAGCACTTGCGCCACGACAGTCGCGATAAAAAGTAATTTTAATTTTGTATTTACCATTACCCAAACATTCGTAGCCCATATCCGCCCCCATAACGTGATCCGCTTTGGCGTTTTCTACTCCCAAAAAGAGCAAAAACATCATCATCAAACCTTTTAAAAAGGCAGAAATACGCAACTGTTGGAATTTTAATTGAATAGACACCATCAGAAAAAACGAATTTAAGGATTAAATGCTTAATTTTCTTTACAATTGATGCAAATTAGAATCCACAATTTGTGAAAAATGCAAAATTTATTTTACACTAATTTGAAATCGGTTTAAAAGAAAATCTACACTATGGTAGACAAAGGCAAATTCCTAAACGAAGCCTAACAAATTTTTAAGATTTACCCAAACCCGTTTTTTTAACTCCACATTCGCAATCATTGTTGAGAATGAAGGCAATAAAATTAGGGAAACACCTTGATATTCAATCATTTTAAAATGTTCAAGATTGGGGTTGGTTAATCTTCTATTAGTCCAAACTAGCACATATTTCACATTGAATTCTTTCCAAATTTCAGGTAGTAATCCAATTGTATTTTCTGAAATCAACGACTTCATGATAGCAGATTGGTGCAACCCAATCATAGCAAAATCAGTAGACTGCAAATTATCTCCATTTAACTTAATAGCCTGCATCAATTTCGGATAGGCTTCCATTGCCATAGATTGCATTGGATTATCCGCTGTATCAAAAAACAAATTCAAAATCTGAACTGATTGTTTTATTTCAACGGTTACTGGTTGCACCTTTTCTAAATTTTCAGCAACCTTTATATCGTTTTCAGTAGTATTTGATAAAGAGTTAATTGAATCCGTATTATGAGTGACATCTATTTCTTCGGGGGTGGAAATTGCATTTTTTGTATTTTCTTGAGATGAATTGGGTGCAATTTGATTGGAAGTAGACACCGTTTCATCGCCCGTAGAAACAGAATTCAAGGACTTGGTATTCAGAGAATTAAGCAATTCAACATCCGCATCTATGCAATAAACTCCTTTTTCAAAAAGTGAAAAAAGGAATAACGGATTTTCAATTTTATGACCAAAATCACTCATGGATTGAAATGAATTAACTTACCTTTGTTATCAAATGGGATTCGAAATTACAATTCAAAAGTCAGAAAATAGTCGTATCGGCAATTTTGACCCACAAAATATTGGATTTGGTAAAATTTTCACTGATCACATGTTCCTGGCCAACTGGGATGGCAAAACTTGGACAAACCCAAGAATTGTTCCCTACGGCCCATTGGAATTGAGTCCAGCTACTTCTGCCATTCACTATGGACAAGCCATTTTTGAAGGCATGAAAGCTTTCAAGAACATGAGCAATGGAAAAACATTGATTTTTCGCCCATTAGAAAACTGCCATCGATTGAATCGTTCTGCGGAAAGAATGGTTATGCCAAGTGTTCCGGATGATTTATTCATGGAAGGTTTAACCCAATTGTTGGAGATCGACGAAGAATGGATTCCAAAAACTGAAGGCGGTGCGCTTTACATTCGCCCTTATATGTTTGCAACCGATGATTTTATTGGTGTAAAACCTTCTGAAACATTCATTTTTGCTATTTTCTGCTGTCCTGTTGGCCCATATTACAACAAAGCATTGAAAATCAAGGTTGAAGATGAATTTTCAAGAGCCGCTCCTGGTGGTGTTGGATTCACAAAATGTGCTGGCAACTACGGTGCATCCATGTATCCAACTTTAAAAGCCCAACAAGAAGGTTTTGACCAAGTACTTTGGACGGATCCTGTTTCTCACCAATGGGTTGAAGAAACTGGCACTACAAATTTATTTGCGGTGATTGGCGATACTGTGATTACCCCAGCACTTACCCCAACATTGTTGGCAGGTATTACCAGAGACAGTGTGATTCAAGGCTTAAAGCACTTAGGTTATAATGTAGAAGAACGCGGTTTGAGTGTAGATGAATTGAAAGCAGCTTGTAAAAATGGCAGCTTAAAAGAGATCTTCATTACTGGCACTGCGGCAACATTGATTTCCATTCAAGGATTTGGCCATAAAGGTGAATATTTTGAAGTATTAGACAATGGAAACACAGATGCTTCTCAAAGTATAAAGAACTTTTTGGATGCTATCCGCTACGGAAAAGCCGAAGACGTTTTCAACTGGAATGTTGAAATTTAATATTCTTATTTAGAATCTTCTTAGCAAACTAAAGCCAAATCCATAAAAGGATTTGCTGTACAACTTGCTGCTGCGATTATCGTAGAAAGCTTGCAAATTCACATTTGGTTCAATTACAATGGTGTAATTTTTTGAAATTGCAAAACTCGGCCCTACCGCCAACTTCAAATCCATGGTAGTTAATTTAGCCTTATCAATGGTATGATATTCAAAATCGCTAAAATAGTAACCACTTGTTTTCAAGGTTCTACCTGGGGCAATTTGCATTCCTAATCTTACAGGAATCTTTCCAATCATTGCATGTTTACGCAAAATCAAAGGAACAGACAACTTATTGATTCTATATGAAATCTGGCCAATAGTTGTTTGCAATTCAGTGATTGTAGAATCAACATGAATTACTTGGCGATTCCCTTGGTTGGGATAATCAATCAACACAACACTATCATGAACTTCATAGGTTTTCCAATCATGTTTTTGCCATTCTCCATTACCTATCCATTCACCATACGTAGCGCCAATTCCAACCATCAAATCGCCACCAATATCTTTTAAACCTGCCAACTGATACTGCGCATTATATTGCGAACCCAAAATACTCAAAGGCAAAGTGGGATCAAAATTCAATAATACCCTACTTCCAGTTGCTGCTCCAAATTCAAGGAAATATGGCGATTGAGGTGGATTTTTAGGTGCATGTGCGAATAAATCTTCCCCCTTCCTCTCTACATATTCCGGAATTGCATATTGTGGCTCCATGGGTATCACTTCTAAACCTCTTGACCAAATGAGGAATTCAGATTCTTGGGCGATATTTTCTTGAAATTTGGTTTGGGTTTGATCAAGTTCAATGGCATTTGGCACATCAATATGTGTTTGACCTACAACAGGTTGAGCAATTGGATTAGACGCGATTTTTGATTCTACTATCTGTAACTGAATACCAGCATTGGATTGAATGCTATTTACTTCCAACCTTTCAAGGCTAGTTTGATTTAGATTTTGATTAAAATATTCTAATCCACGTTGGTCAACTCCTGCGCGTAATACTTTTCGTTTAGACTGCTTCATAGACGCGTTCAAATCTACGTTTCTATGCGAGGTTAATCCAGCGTTCGCTAAATCATGTTTACGTAAAACAATTCCTTCTTGCTTAACTTCATTTGAAGTTGGTGCATACTGCGAATTTCTTGAATCCTTTTCAGCAACTACTGAATGTTTAGACTCATGATGAGCAACTTTTTGATGATTCTTTTTCGCTGACTTCCTAACGGATAACTGATTAATTACCAGAGATTCTTTGCCCGATTTCGACTGGTAAGTATTCCATGAATAATATCCCAAACCTGCAGCAAAGAACAATCCTGCTACTACCACAATTCGAGGCATATAAAAGAAAATTCCTCTGCGTTTCTTTTTCTCGCGCCTATTCATCACTTCTTCGAAGCTAACACGCTGATTTAATGGCGATTCTAAATCGCGCAATTTGTCTTGTATGTTGGGATCAAAGAATGACATTAGCTTACAACAAAAGATTTATAGTGAGGATTTCTTTTCAAATATTCCAATTGCAAGGCCTTTCTTGCTTTTGAAAATTGCGATCTAGAAGTACCTTCATCGATGTTTAGCATTTCTGCTATTTCTTTATGACTAAATCCTTCAATCGCATACATATTAAAAACTGTACGATAACCAGTAGGAAGTGCTTCTACCAAATCCAAAATTTCAACTACCTGCAATTGATTTAAGCTATTGTCTTCAAAACCATACTTATATTCATCTTGCGTAAGAGAATCCCAGATCAACTTCCTTGCACGAATTTTATTAATACATTGATTCACCGTAACCCTTCGCATCCATGTTTCCAAGGAGCTTTCGAAGCGAAAGTTAGACAGGTTATCATATATTTTAACAAAACTCTCCATGAGTGCGTCTTCGGCTTCTTCCTGATTGTTACAATAACGTTTACAAAGTGCAAACAACTTTTTAGAAAAGCGATCCCACAACTCGCGCTGACTTCTTCGGTCTTCGCGCTTGCAGCCATCTACCATTTCTTTTTCCGTCATGCTTGAACTTTAATTTCATTTGAACTTTCAGGAAGTTTGGAGGTTTGACATACCCTAAATCCAATTCGTTGCCTGAAAGTTGAATTATTTTCACAATTTTCGGAAAATTAATATCGTTTTCCACAAATGGTGGTTTAATTTTTCAATGAAATTAAATAATATCTATTTTTTTAGCATCATGTTTCCTTCGAGAATCTCCTTACCTGCCCCTTTCAAGCTGCTATTTTTAACCATTTTAGCAATTTTCTCGAACCATTTATCATTGAATGCCCAATGGATAAAGCAAGAATCTTTGCAAAAAGCAGAATCGATCGTTGCTCAACTAACCTATAAAGAACAAGTTGCACAATTGTTAATGGTTCCAGCTTGGACAAAAGACAATCAAATTGACGAGGTGGTTCTAAAGCAGATTCGCACATTTAAAGTAGGTGGAATTATTTATTTTCAGGGCGATGCTATGATCCAAGCGTTACACAACAATTTCTACCAACAGGAAAGCAAACTGCCCTTACTTATTGGCATTGATGGCGAGTGGGGACTGGCGATGCGTTTGATTAATCAGTATAAGTATCCATTTGCAATGACATTAGGTGCCACAGAAAACCATGCTCTTACCGAGGCGGTTGGGAAATCAATTGGATTAGAGTGTAAGCGTTTGGGAATTCATATCAATTTTGCTCCAGATATTGACGTAAACACCGAACCATCTAACCCAATTATAGGCTTTAGAAGTTTTGGTTCAAATCCGCACAAAGTAGCCCAATTGGGTGTTCATTTTTGCAATGGTTTACAGAATGCGGGCACTTTGGCTTGTGCTAAACATTTTCCCGGACACGGAGACACCAAAACCGATTCTCACAAAGATTTACCACGGATAGAACATTCCTTAGACAGACTAAAAAGCATAGACATTCAACCGTATACACCGTTGATAGATGCTGAGGTTGCTAGTATCATGATGGGTCATTTACAAGTACCCGCTTTGGATTCTTCTGGCACACCGGCATCTTTATCGCCCATAATAATAAAAGATTGGGTAAAAGGGAAATTGGGTTTTCAAGGGCTAATTATCACTGACGCTCTGAACATGAAGGGAGTTGCCAAATTGGGAACACCGGCGGAAGTAGCTTATCGGGCATTGCTTGCGGGAAATGACATCATTTTGTTTCCAGAGGATGTTGAAGGTTTCATTAGAAAAGCCCAAATTGCCAAAGATAGCGGCTGGGTAGACAGTGCGGAAATTGCCCAAAGGGTTAAGAAAATTATCGCCACGAAATATCAATTGGGTTTATTTAAAAACCGATTTATTGACGATCAAAATCTAACAGATGACATTACAGCGATCCAGGAGGACTTTGTTAAAAACTGGGAAAAGGATTTGTTGAAAGAATCCATGGTTGATTTGGGATATCCATCACCCAGCAATAGAAATCCATTACCATGGAACAGGTACGAGCGGGATTCGATTTTACCCATATTCTTTGGTGATTCGATTTCTTGGTCGGTTTATCGCCACATCGCCCAATATAATCAGGTTAAGAAGCCAATTTTATTGCAATGGGTGAAGGACACGATGAAACTGGATTCTACATTAAGAATGATTTACAAAACGCATTCGGTTGACTCGCGCATTTTGGCGATTGGTTGCGATTTACCGGTTTGGGGCGTTCGATCTAGATTAATTCCAAGCAGGGTAACTCAATTTTTGGGCGATTTGGCGATGCGATATAAAACGGCATATTTACATGCTGGTCATATTTATGCGATCAGGGAATTGAAAAAGGAACCCAATTTGCCGATTGTGGTTGTTTTTGAGAACCAAGAGAACCGGATTAAAACTGGGGTTTCACATTTATTTGGGGAAGCAGTTGCCAAGGGCAAAATGCCGATTGAATTACCAAAAGAGAAATACCAAATGGAGCAACAGAACATCCCGGTAGGTCTCACCTATTTACCGGATTATATTGATAGGAATGAGAAGAACGGCGAGGCTTGGAACAAAGTGCAAATGGCTTGTAATCAATTGGATTCCTTGATGAAAATGGGGATTACTGAGGGTTTGTATCCATCGGCGCAGTTGGTTGTATTGAAAGACGGGAAGTTATTTTATCAGAAAGCGGTTGGCGATTTGGAAGTTGAGGAATATGGTATGATCAAACAGGTTGCGGCCACAAATGAAACGGTTTACGACATTGCATCGATTACGAAGGTTGCTGCCACTACATTGGCATTAATGCATTTATATGAGAGCAATCATTTGCATTTAGACGAGGCCATAGGTTTGGCATTACCAGAGGCGGCAAATACTCCATGGAAAGGCATTACAATACGGGAGCTGCTGATGCATAAAAGCGGCTTGCCCGCTTTTTTGCCCTTGCAAAGCAAGGTAACGGCTTTGGGAGCCAAAGCCGTTTCAGCAGCCTCCGCACCCAGTAGCGCCTACTTCCAAATTGGTGAAAATCTGTGGTTACATAAACAATGGTCAGACGAATCTTGGAAACTAATCAAAGAGACTTCGCCCCTGCCCGATAAACCCTACATTTATTCGGATTTAAACATGATTATCTTAGGTAAATTGGTTGAATATAAATCCGGAAAATCATTGGATAATTTTGTAAAAGAGACATTTTACCAACCCATGGGTTTAAAAAGCTTGGGATATCTACCTCGAGAAAATGCCATTCCCGCAAATATCATCGCCCCTTCTTTTTATGATACTTTCTGGCCACGACAAATGTTGAATGGATTTGTACATGATCCTAGTTGTATGTTCTTTCAAGGAGTTTCGGGGAACGCTGGATTGTTCTCTAATGCCCATGATTTGGCTTGTTTATTTCAAATGCTTAACGATGGTGGAACTTGGAATAAAAAACGCTACTTCAAATCCAGTACAATCGAATATTTTACAAGACCTGTGGGTTGGATAAAAAATAAAAAAGAAGAAAAAGTATATCACTATAGAGGATTGGGATTTGATAAACCCAATGGAAAATCCGGACTTAAAGCCAACGTTTTTGAAGGTGCACCCTTAAGCTTGTTTGGACACAGTGGATACACCGGTACTTGGGCTTGGTGTGATCCAGACCAAAACATGGTGTTCGTATTTTTATCTAATAGAACTTACCCATCTGATAACAACAAAAAAATTACTGAAACTGGATTTAGGGGTCGTTTATTGGAAGAAGTTTATAACCAATTATCAAAATTGGACTAATCTACACCAAGAAATTTTCTGGCTGTAGGCCGCCTAAATTTCCACTACTCATTAAAAGCAATACACAATGTTCATTTTGATGCTGATGTAGGGTTTGCCTTACTTCTTCTAACATCAGCTGTGGATTATTCAACGCTCTTCCTTTTCCAAAACGAGCCTCAATGGTAGTTGCTAGAGGAACTTCCATTTTTTTCAACTCAAATACATGGGGATCAAACAATATCCATACATCTTCAGCCGGATTTAACGTGTTTTTATACCTTCCCATAAATTCAGGATTCAAACTTGAATAGGTATGAACCTCAAAAACAGCTAAAAACCGAGAAGTTTTGTATTGATCGGCAACCGCCTTAACCGTTGCTTCCACTTTACTAGGTGCATGAGCAAAATCGCGATAAATGGTTAATTTTTCAGTATCCACCATTTTCTCCAAGCGTTTGGCAGTACCTGGAAACGTTTCTAATGCTTTCCATGCTTGAAATGCATCTAAACCAACCGTTTCTGCCATTTTTACTACCCCAGCAGCATTTTGCAAATTATGTTCACCAAAAAACGGTAAGGAAAAAGCATGAGTATCAATTTTCACTGTAACCCCATTGCTTGTAACTTGAAATTCGGGTGCTTGATAGCTTTCATTGAAAATCATAGAAGCATGAGCCATTTCCGCCAAATCCGCATCGCCCTGAAACCAAAAAAATCGCGGATTTTCTTTATCCATGGTGTTCAAAAGTGATTGAAATTGCGCCTGATAAATTTCCTCCGTTGGAAAAACATTCACATGATCCCATGCAATTCCTGTAATCATTGCCGCATGTGCTTGATAATGAATGAATTTCGGGCGATGATCCAATGGCGATGTCAAATATTCATCACCCTCTATTATTACAACTGGTGCATTTGAAATTCTCACCATTCTATCATAGCCGGGGATGAGCGACCCCACCAAATAATCGAAATCAACGCCGCAAGTTTTTAAAATATGCATAAGCATTCCTGTGGAAGTTGTTTTGCCATGTGATCCAGCAATCACTAAACGTTTTTTTGATTTCGATTGCTCATAAATGAATTCTGGAAATGAATAAATTGGTATACCCAAATCTTTGGCTTTCAACAATTCAGGATTATCGCCTTTAGCATGCATTCCCAAAACAATGGCATCAATTTCAGTTGTAATTTTCTCTGGATACCAGCCAAAATTTTCAGGCAACAAACCCTGAGCCGCTAACCTGCTTTTGGCTGGCTCAAAAATTTCATCATCACTACCAGTTACCAGATGTCCGTTGAAACTTAATTCCAATGCCAAATTGTGCATTACAGCACCACCAATGGCGATAAAATGATAATTCATGAATAAATATTCCCCAAAATGCTAGTTTGGTAGCGAAAGTAGCATCTTGACGTGCAGCTTTCAAACAATCGCCGATTTTTTTTGCTATTTTTGCAGAGAAGTTAAAGGATGAAAGTTCTTGTATGCATTAGCGTGGTACCTGATACCACCACAAAGATCGGTTTTACCGACAATGACACACAGTTCAACACCCAAGGTGTTCAGTACATTTTAAACCCGTACGACGAATTAGCCGTAACCCGTGGTTTGGAGTTAGCAGAGGCCAATAATGGCTCTGTAACGATTGTTCACGTGGGAAAAGCAGATAGCGAAGCGGTTATTAGAAAGGCATTGAGTATGGGGGCAAATGAGGCTATCCGTATAGATGCAGATCCCACTGATGCGCAATTGGTAGCTGCCGAAATCGCAAAAATCGCTGCTGGGTATGACTTAATATTAACCGGTAGAGAAAGTATCGATTACAATAGCGGTGCAGTTTGCGGTTTGTTGGGTGCTCATTTGGGTATTCCGGCTATCAATGTTGTAACACGCATTGATTTTGCCAATGGGAAATTCTCTTTTGATCGCGATATTGATGGAGGTAAAGAAACTGTTAGTTGTGCGGGTCCTGTTGTTGCTAGTGCACAGAAAGAGCTTTGCGAACCAAGAATTCCAAACATGCGTGGTATTATGGCTGCCAGAACAAAGCCTTTGCAAGTTCTTGCCCCTCAAACTACTGCAAATTATAGCAAAAACGAGCGTTACGAAATGCCTCCAGCAAAAACTGGTGTGCGTATGATTGATGCCTCTGAAGCTGAAAAATTAATTGATATCCTTAAAAACGAAGTTAAAGCCATCTAATTCCCAATAATTATGTCAACAGTTTTTGTTTATGCAGAATCTTCTGAAGGTAATTTCAAGAAGTCTACGTTTGAAGCCATTTCTTATGGTCGTGAAATTGCGGAAATAATAGGTGGCAAAGTGATTGCTGCCGTAATTGGCGATGCAAACGCTGCCTCTTTGGGCGAACATGGCGCACACGAAGTAATTCATATTCCATTTACCGGTGCATTCACTGGAGATGCTTATACCAATTTATTAACAGAAGCTGCTAAGCAATGTAGCGCTTCCATTGTAATTTTAAGCAACACATATTCTGGAAAATCAATCGCCCCAAGATTATCTGTAACCTTGGATGGATCTTTGGCTACGAACGTAGTAAGCCTACCCAATACAAACAATGGATTTACCGTTAAAAGAAGTGTTTTCTCTGGAAAAGCTTTTGCATGGGTAAGCCTTGAAAAATCTGTTAAAGTTATCGCTATCACTCCCAATTCTTTTGAATTGAAAAATTGGGGTGGTTCTGCCACTGTAAACACATTAAATGCCACTGCCAACAGCACTATTTCTGTAGATAGTGTAAATAAAGTTACTGGTAAAATTCCATTAACTGAAGCTGAAATTGTTGTTAGCGGAGGTAGAGGAATGAAAGGCCCAGAAAACTGGGGAATGATTGAAGAATTGGCTGATTTATTAGGTGCTGCAACTGCATGTAGCAAGCCAGTAAGTGATATGGACTGGAGACCGCATAGCGAACACGTAGGCCAAACGGGTATTACTATCAAGCCAAACTTGTACATTGCTGTAGGAATCAGTGGTGCAATTCAGCATTTGGCGGGCGTGAGTTCATCTAAAGTGATAGTTGCTATCAATAAAGACCCCGAAGCCCCCTTCTTCAAAGCAGCTGATTTTGGCATTGTAGGTGATGCTTTTGAAGTTTTGCCAAAACTCATCGCAGCCGTTAAACAATAAGCACATGATGCGCACAGAACTAATAATTAGAAATATTGTTCCAGCGCATTCGCATGGTGCCTACACTTTATATTTAAAGGAGAAAAACGGCAATCGGATTCTTCCTATTATCATTGGCGGATTTGAAGCACAAGCAATCGCCATGGAATTGGAGAAAATGAAGCCAAGCCGTCCTTTAACCCACGATTTATTTGCCAATACGCTTGAAGAATATTCAATAAAAATTGTAGAGATAAGTATCGATCGTTTGGAAGAAGGTGTTTATTATGCCTCTATCATTTGCGTGGATTTTAAAACGCCAGGTGCACCCAGAATAAAGTTGGATAGCAGAACCTCTGATGCCATTGCAATGGCAACCAAATTCCACTGCCCTATTTTCTGTAATGAAGGAATACTTTCTGAATCTGCATACAATGAAAATGCAGACGATGAAATGGATTTTGATGCTCCAGGAAGAGCTGATGCTCCCGATGTAAATCCCGTAGCAAAAGTTGGCAATGATTTGGCAAGATTTAATTTGGAAGAATTAGAGCAAATGTTAGAAGAAGCCATTAATATTGAAGATTATTCTCGCGCAGCACAGCTTCGCGATGAAATTAACAGAAGAAAGTAATGGCATCCTTTTATTTCGTAAACGACCAGCAAATTGCGGACGGTACCGCCGTCTTTAGTCCAAATTTTAGGGGGTTAAAATATGGCGATGGATTCTTCGAAACCATGCGTTTCGCCAACGGCCGCCTTATGCATTTGTTATTGCATGCTGAAAGAATCAGAAAATCAGCCATGTTACTAAAAATGACATTACCTGCTGGCTGGGACGAAATTGCTTGGGAAACCCAAATTACAAGTTTTTGTGCTAAAAACAAGATTAACGGAGCCAGAATTCGAGTTTCATTTTTACGTGATAGCGAAGGTTATTATACTCCTACCACCAATGAGGTATGTATAGTTACAGAAATTCAAAATGATGGTTTTCAATCATTTCAGTGGAACAATCAAGGATTACAAATTGGTACATACAATGAAATGGTAAAGAATGGAAATTATACTTCCATGCTAAAAACTTGTTCAGCTTTGGTTTACACGATGGCGGGTATTTATGCAAAAGAAAAGCAATGGGATGACTGTATTATATTGAATGATTTTGGTAGACCTTGTGAAGCCATTTCTTCTAATATTTTTGTGGTAGCAAATGACTTTATCATCACTCCCCCACTTTCTGAATATTGTGTAGATGGAATCATGCGAAAAGTGGTAATTCAGCTGATTGAAGCATACGGTTATACGCTGCAAGAACGTCCTATTACTGAAGTAGAACTCAATGCCGCTGATGAAATTTTCTTAACCAATTCAGTTCAAGGTATCCAGTGGGTAGGTCATTTACACGGCAAACCCATGAAAAATTCAGTTTCAAAGGTATTATTCGATCAATTGAATCGCATTCAGTAGAATAAAGGCTAATTCTTAATGCCAAACACCAGCCAAAATGCTGTTAAACCAGTAAAAAGGCTACCGCATATCGCCAGTGAAAACTTTCACCAATAAAAAAAGAAAGGCGCCGTTAAGCGCCTTCCCGTATGATGGTTTTATTTGCTTGTATTATTCTTCGCTTAAAAAAGCATAGCGATAATCGGTTGGCGATACCAAAGTTTCTTTGATTGTTCTCTGTGATACCCAACGCAACAAATTCACTTTAGCACCAGCTTTATCATTGGTTCCGGATCCACGGCCACCGCCAAATGGTTGCTGTCCCACAACAGCTCCAGTTGGTTTGTCGTTAATATAGAAATTACCCGCAGAATGGCGCAACGCATGTGTAGCTTCAGCAGCAGCATAGCGATCCTGAGCAAAAATGGCACCTGTTAATGCATATTCAGAAGTAGTATCAACGATGGAGAACATATTCTTCCAATCTGCATCTTCGTAAACCCAAATGGTTAATACAGGACCAAAAATCTCTTCACACATGGTAGTGTACTTTGCATTTGGAGCCATGATAATGGTGGGATCAATGAAATACCCTTTTGATTTATCATAGTTACCACCACACAGGATTTCAACGCCATCTTTTTTGGCTTGGTCGATATAACCAGATATTTTATTGAATGCTCTTTCGTCTATTACAGCGTTAACAAAATTGCTGAAATCTTCTGTAGGGCCTACTTTCAAAGTTGCCATTTCCTTAACCAATTTCTCTTTCACTTCAGGCCATAAGGATGCAGGCACGTAGACTCTACTTGCGGCAGAACATTTTTGACCTTGGAATTCGAATGCACCACGAATGATACCCGCTACCAATGCATCAACTTGTGCGCTGCTATGAGCAAGAATAAAATCTTTACCCCCTGTTTCTCCAACAATACGAGGATAGCTTCTGTATTTGGCGATATTATTACCAATTGTTTGCCAAATATGACGGAAAACACCGGTGCTTCCAGTGAAGTGAATACCCGCAAAATCAGGATGATTGAACACGATATCGCCCACGGTTGGACCGTCTACATAAATCAAATTGATAACACCATCAGGCATGCCTGCTTCTTTGAAAATGCGCATCAACAAATGTGCACTGTAGATTTGAGAATCTGCAGGTTTCCAAACAACAACGTTACCCATCATGGCAGCAGAAGTAGGAAGATTTCCAGCGATGGCAGTAAAGTTGAATGGGGTAAGTGCGAATACAAAACCTTCCAAGGGCCTATACTCTACTCTATTCCAAACACCTTTTGGATTGATTGGAGGTTGATCGGCGTATATTTCCGACATGTACTGTACGTTAAAACGCAAGAAATCAACCATTTCACATACTGAATCGATTTCTGATTGATATGCATTTTTGCTTTGAGCCAACATCGTAGAAGCGTTTACCATATATCGATATTTGGTACTCATCAGCTCAGCAGCTTTTAAAAATATGGCAGCGCGTTGTTCCCAAACCATATTTTCCCAATCAGATTTTGCTGCAAGCGCTGCATCAATTGCTTTTTGAACATGAGAAGCATTACCACGGTGGTATTGGCCAATTTTGTGGTGTATATCATGGGGAGGTTGTAAAGAAACCACATCGCCCGTTCTCACTTCTTCATTGCCAATGAACATGGGAATATCCAAAACTTTGGATCTCAATTCTTTTAAGGCATCTTTCAATTTGCTTCTTTCAGAAGAACCCGGAGCATATTCGTAAACGGGTTCGTTTACGCCGGTAGGAACTTTAAAAAATCCGTTCATAAAAATATTTAACACAAAGGTACAAATGAATTTTCTAACCCTCAGAGATTCTTATTATGAATCTTGTAAT
>JAGKXC010000150.1 GCA_021151535.1 Sphingobacteriia bacterium
GGGCCATTGATAAAACCAATGTGCGCACTGTGGCGGCCAATGGTACCAATGGAATTAATGAAGGTGGCGGTTGGTTAACACCGTTTATTTTGCAACCTGGAAACCCCAATCGGATGTTTGCTGGGTATAACAATATTTGGCGTTGCGACAGTGTAAAAACAAACGGAACTATTTCTTTTACGCGAATTTCCTCTGGTTTTCCAGGGAATGTACAATATCTTAAAAACTGCCCTTCCAGCAACCGGATTTTGTATGTTATTCGGGGCGATGGGAAATTGTATCGGGGCGATGGGGTAAACGGAAATTCGCCAAGTTGGACGGATTTAACACCAAACCTACCGGTAGGTATTTCCTTGCGAGCCATTGAAACCAGTACGAAAGACAGCAACGTGCTTTATATCGCTGGGGTAAACACTTTGTATAAGAGTACAAACAAAGGTGGAAGTTTTACGCAGGTTGGCATATTCGGAAATGGAGTATCTACGGGTATTAGTTATGGCAATATCAATTGTTTGTTTTTTGATTCTTCTGGGAAATACGAGGAGTTGTATATTGGATCTGAGCGCGGTGTGTATTACTACCGCAACGATGGTACAAAAACCACGGGCGTGATTTCTGATTATTTTGAAGATTTTCCATTGTGGGCAGATGTAACGGATTTGGCCATTTATCACCAAAAAGGAAACAGACGTAAGAGTTATTTATATGCTTCAACGTATGGTAGGGGTGTTTGGCGTTCGATGTTGCATAATTATTCAGATGTTATTTCTACTTCGGCCACGCCCAATATGGTGGCATTTGATTCTGTTTTTGTGGTAGGTGGAACATTGGATTTGTATCAGCAGGTGGAAGGTCCTTGGAATACCTTAAAATGGAAAATTACGCCATATAACGGATATAAATGGGTGAATGGCGATAGTGTTTCTAACAAGGTTTCTGTGAATTTTACTGGCAGTGGATTGTTTACCGTAGCGGTATCAACTTCCGGTTGCGTGGCCTCTAAACAATTGATTAAGAAACACTGGATTAAGGTGTTTCCTGCGCCTGTAAAGCCTTTGTGTTATCCTACAAGTGTTTATAAAACAAGTAATTACGGCATTGGATTGATGAAGGTGATGATGTCTGATAATTTCAAAGAAACCGGAACTTATTTTGATGACGGTGAGGCGCCAGATTTTTCTGCGAGCAAGGTGTTCCGCGTGAAGCCAAATACTTCGTATGATTTGAAAATGAAGTTTGGTTTGTACAATGTAGAAACTGCAGTTGCTTTTGTAGATTGGAATGGCGATGGCAAATTTCAGCGTTACAAAGGCGAAATGTTTGGATTTGTTACAGCTCCTGCGGGCAGTATTGCAACCATTGTAGTAAAAGTGCCGAGTACTTTTAAACCCAATCAGGCTGTGCGATTCCGAATCTTGGAAGATTATAACGCTTTGGATACCAATGCATGTAAAAGTTTGTCGTACGGACAAAGTGAAGACTATTCCATTGTTTACGAAAGAACCACGCCCAATTTCATGGTGAGCAAGGCCACGGTTTGCACGGGTGAGAAGGTTACATTTAAAGATACATCGGTTGGGTTGGCAAGTCAGTGGGACTGGGATTTTGGCGATGGCGCAACGCCGCAATATGTTTCTGGCGAGGGTCCGTTTGAGGTAAGCTATTCGAAACCGGGTGTCAAGCGTGTGCGATTAAGGATAAACGGGGCAGACAGTGTGGTGATGACTGCGGTAACGGTGAATCAAACGCCATTGGCTAATGTTGTGGTGAAGTTGGGAATGGATGCTATTTGTGAGCAATTGCCAGTTACGTTGGCGGTGAGGAATACATTTTCTAATCCAATAAATTCGGTTTGGTACAAGGTGGCTGCGCCAGTGGCGTTGAATAAGGGCACTGATTCTTTGTTGGTGTTTAAGCCTATTGGTTTGGCCGATTCAGGTAAGTATTTTGCGGTGGTTGATTATTTGGGTTGTAAGGATACAACGGCGGTGTATAATCAAATTGTTTATCCCAAGCCAGTGGTGAATTTTAGCGCCAATGCAACGGAAATGTGTTTGAAAGGAAATAAATTTGATTTTACTGACAATTCAGTAATTCCTACGGGAAATACTTTAAAGTGGAGGATGTGGACGGTACCACAAATTCCTTATTCAGGCGTGGCTAAAGTGGCCTCGGTTAAGATGGTGAAGGAGGGTAAATACGATGTGGTATTGCGGATTCAATTTGCCACGGGTTGTGAGGATAGCAGCAAATCGCAGGTTACGGTTCATCCGCAATCGAAGTTGGCATTTGGGGTGAAGGATTCGGTACAGTGCGACAGGGGGAATCGATATACGGTTGTGAACAGCAGCACGGTAGCCACAGGTATTTTATTCTGTAAATGGAGTTGGGGCGATGCTACTTCGGAGACAGGTTATACGCCACAGCCCAAAACCTATGGGGTTTATGGCAAATACGGGTTGGTGTTGACAACGGTTACAGATAAGGGATGTAAGGATACGTTGGGGAAAGTTTTGCGGGTTTCACAAACGCTGGCTCCGCAGTTGCAAATTTTGCAAACCAGCGGAAACCCGGCGGTGGAGATTTGCGAATTTCAACCCGTATTGCTGAAGAGTTCTGCGGTTTTGGGCGATGAAGGCCCTTGGGAATTGCAGTATTATCGCAGTTTTGATAAAACCTATTTTAAAGGCAAACTAGGTGATACCTTGATGCCTGGAAACAACCAATATGGTGTACAATCCTATCGCGCTATCTTAATCAACTTGTCGAAGAATTGCAGAGATTCTCAATCGTCTACGTTTACAAATTATTCAATTCCTATTGCAAAAAGCGAAACTTCCCCCAATCCTATTTGCGCCAATATGCAGCAGGTAAATACCCAAAATTTGAGCAGTAATTCGGATGGTTTGGTACCGATTTGGCAATGGAATTTGGACGGATTAAACATTGGAAGTGCGAAAGAAATAAGTGGGTGATACCATAAAAGTATTACCAGAATTAAAGGCCAGTTATGCTTGGGAAACGCAACCAGAATTTGGTGAGCGCGTGCAATTTGCGGCATTGGATACGCAAATTTTGGGATATCAATACAGTTGGAATTTTGGCGATCAAACGGTTTCTGCCCAAAAATCGGGTATCAAATATTTCCGATACAACGATTCTTTCGAGGTGAAATTAAAGGTGTGGAATGCCATCGGATGTGCTGATTCTACTGCGTTTTGGTACAAGTTGTTATCGCCCAATTACAAGGAGCAAAACAACGCATTGCATTTTTATATTTTCCCAAATCCTACCACAGGATTGGTGCATTACAAGTTTCGGGTGAACGCGGGAGATAAGGTTTCTGTGAAGATTACTACGGTTTTGGGACAGCAAAAATTGTACTTCCAGGAATGGGAAGCATTAGATGATTTTGATCAATTCCACAGCATCAATTTAGATGATTTGCATCTTTCGGCTGGTACATACCCTATCGAAATTCGCCGAGGAAAAGATGTGGTGAATACCAAAATTATATACATACCGGATTAACCGGGTTGTGTGGTAATGACGGAAACGTCCTGTAAGCTTGGGTTGCTGATTAGGGCTGGGCGATAAAAGCGGTGGACAATCGTTGGCCGTTTGAAGAAAGGAATTGAATTTGATACCATCCCGCCGATAATTCACAAGGGATTACGCAGCGGTTGCCTGTCATCATTTTCATGGTAAGCATGTAGCTTTTTCCACTCGCATCAACCAACTGCATTTTCCCATCTTGGCAATGAGGGGGCAATCCATTGATCCAAATTTGTTGCTGATGATAACGTACTGTTAGTCCGTTGTTCGCTGAGAATTTGGGTGTATTGGCTTTCGGCATTTGGTGAATCACACCTACGGCGTCTAAATCAAACCCGCTGCTGCCAAAATTGGTAGGAAAGGGGTCGTTAATCATATTGCCTTTGCTATCCTTTCTTCCCCAAAGGGTATCGATACTTCCAACTACATCGGTGATTCTTACATAACGTATATCGAATGGGTTAACGGAAAAGGCCCAACCCATTTCCGCGATATCGAAAGGAGTACCATAAGGTAGGCGATACTTTCCAGCTAAGTTGTTGATTTCAGTTGCTTTTGTGCCGCCGAAAGGTGCGGTTTGTCTCAATGTTTGGGTTAGCGATTCTGATGGTAACATCGCCCAATTAATTGAATCTGTGCTGATTTCCACGGTAGCTAACTCCAAAAATGTATCATTGAAGCCGTTTTCAAATACCACAAAATCATAACCTTGTTCATCTGCAATGGGCGAATCAAAAGTGAGCACCGCTACACCGCCATCGCCCAAACTCACAACGCCGTTGGATAATGCTCTACCAACCGCATTGCTGGCTTTCCCAACATCAGCATAGCCTGAATCCGGTAAGTTGATTTGTCGAAGTCCGCGAACCAATTGACAACCTGAAGCCCAATCGATGATACAATTAGAATCTGCTTTGATGGCTGTGGATCCGGGTTTTCCGGCAGCGGGAGCAAACTGTGCCGCAAGTTTTCCTGGCGATAACATCCAAGCTAAATGCAGTAATGCGATTAGATGAATAGAGGATGATATCGAATGAGTTCTCATGGTGTGGTTTGGTGAAAATATCTAATAAAAAATTAGTGTTAGAAAAGAATGCAAAAAATCAATGATGGATTTTTTTAATTTCCCATCAAACGATTTTCAATTTTCTCTACAATTCGGTCGCAAGCGGGATGGTTTTTTTCTAAAATGGCTTTGGCTTTGGCAACGATATCCTGTGCCCATTCTTTATCGTCTAAACCTTGTGCATTAATAATCACATTCAACCAAGCGCCTCTTACTGCGGTTTTAATACACAATACGCCAACGCCCACATCGCTGAGTGAATTGGGGTTGCCTTTATCTGCCATTTCTTCTAGCATTTCTACGCAAGCGTAAGCAGCTTCCATGGTTTGAAAAGGGGTAAGCGTTGCGTATTTAGATGCCTCTTGGATGGCTGCTTTTCTGGCTTTTACTTGTTCTGGGGTGTCTTTCGGTAGGCCGAAAGCATTCATAATTCCATCAAATGCGCGTGTATCTTCATCAACCAAGAACAGCAAACGATCCTTTAATTTCTGACCTTTTTCTGCCCAAGGAGAAAATTCTTGTACGCGGTTTTCCCACCCGCGCTTTGATGCGCTGAGATTGGCCACCATGGTGCCCAAAGCAGCGCCCAAAGCGCCCGCCACCGCCGCAACCGAACCACCGCCCGGTGCCGGACTGTCGCTTGCCGTTTCATTGGCAAACTTTGTAACGGTCATATCCACCAAGCGCGTTTGCTTGGGGTCTTTTAATAAATATTCGATGATTTTTTTGTTGGGGTTGAATTCGCCCAATTCATTCAATCCCAAAGTTCTAATAGCGCAATCCACCAAATCCGCTTCGCTCACACCGATGCTTAGTCCTTGTTTTTCAAGGAAATATCGCCCTGCATCCAACATCGCCTGCAACGGAATTAATCCCACCAATTCCGATCCAGTAACACGCACACCGCGCTCATCGGCCGACTTACGCGTTTCTTCAAAAGCAATATGCAAAGGAGTTTCCTTGTAGTTGGTTAGATTCATGCTAATTTGAGCCATGTTGTATTCTTCGATGAACCAACCAATGGCCTTTACATGTTTTAACTTTCCAGGAATACGGATGGGTTCCCCGTTTTCGTCGTTCATGATTTTTCCCGAATACGGGTTCCCCTCGCGTTTCACGCGGCCCGCTTCACGCACGTCAAATGCAATTCTGTTGGCTATTCGGGTAGACTTTGTATTGAGGTTTACGTTATAGGCAATCAAGAAATCGCGGGCACCAATCACGGTTGCGCCGGCAGTAACATTAAATTCTGCTTTGCCAAAATCGGGTTTCCATTCTGCCATTTTGATTTTTTCGGCAAAACCCTCGTATTCGCCGGCGCGAATCACACTGAGATTGCAGCGCTCCTTGTTGGGTTGCGCTGCCTCGTATAAATACACCGGAATGTTCAAAGTTTCACCCACGCGCTTGCCCAATTTCTTGGCATATTCCGCTGTTTCCTCCATGGT
>JAGKXC010000151.1 GCA_021151535.1 Sphingobacteriia bacterium
AATATATTGTGACTGTTGAATTATTTTGCGATTTTGAAATAGATGGAGGAAAAGCATTGCTTCCAATTGTATATGGTTCTAGTTTGAATGATACATAATCTATGGTGTCATCATTATCCAATGTATCATAGTCCATAAGTTGTATAAAATAAAAATTAATGAAATCTGAAATTGTGTATGGTGTAGTTAGTGTCCAACTAATTGGTAATTGAGAACTCAATAAGTTTACAATTTGACCACTCTCAACTAATACTGTATTATCTGGATTTGGACTAAGTAATTGTATAAAAACATCTGGCCCATCAAATGGATCCCATCCTGAACCATTGGCATCAAGGAATGGCATTTTGTTTACGACAATTTTAGTAATTTTTGCTTTTGTGAAAGGACGAAGAATTGTAATTTGAACTGATTTTTGATTTTGCCCTGAACTATTCTTTACTTTAAGTGTGACAGTATAGGTACCAGGTTGATTGAAACTATGCGATGGATTTTCGGCAATAGAACTTGACCCATCACCAAAATCCCAAGTATAGTCCTCTGCATTTGTTGAGTTATTTGTAAATACTACGGTACAAGGAGCATATCCTCCATTAGGAGTGTATGAAAAATCTGCTGTTGGTGTTTTTTTTGACCCGGTCGTATTAGATCCTATTGAATTGTCTTTACAAGAGTGAATTAAACCGCTCAATCCTATTAAAACAGTAATTAATAATAATTTTAAATGCCTTTGTTCTAACATGCTTCAAATTTAACTATATAAAACAAACTATAAGTTAGTATAGGCTAACTTAAAATGTGTATATTGCAACTGTTATGCGAAATAATGATAAAATCAATTTGGATAAAATAGGTAATTCACTCAGGAAAATCAGAGAATTAAAAGGGCTAAAGCAAGAAACAGTAGCTAAGAAGTTGGGTTTAACAACAAATGGTTATGGGAAAATAGAGCGAGGAGAATCTACACTTAATCTAGAACGACTTAATCAAATTGCTGATGTCTTTGGAGTGAGCACGAATGATATTTTAAATTTTGACGAAAGTATTGTTTATAATATTGAATTAATGAACAATAGTGCTCCACATGGTACTGTAAATAATTTTACACTTTCTGAAGAAGAAAGAAAAGTTTTCAACCTACAGATTAGTGCATTGACTAATTTGATTGAAAAACAGAATGTTCTAATTGAACAATTGTTGTCTAAAGGTAAGAAGTAACTTGATTTTTAAATTCAAACTGGCATAGCCAGATGGTAAATTACCGATTGAAGCGATTGCTGAGAAGATGATGTTTGAGTAATAAATTGCTTTTGGATGCGGCGATTTTACGAAAAACAATTGTGAATTTTACTTTAAAAAATTAGTAGTCGAGTAATACAGTGTGTCATTGTTAAAATCCAATTTTTAATGAAAATTGTCAGTTGATTGACTATTTTCAGCCAAATTTAGTCAGTTGACTGACAAAATTCATTATTTTTGTGTATGGTTTTATTTCCAAGACAATTAAAAGACCAGATAGAATCGCGCATTGGTACGCAAAAAGTATTGGTAATTTACGGTTCAAGAAGAACAGGTAAAACGTATTTGATGCGTGAAATATTCAATGGTTTTGCAACCGGTAAAAAGTTATGGATTAATGGTGAAGATTTGGATATTCAGCGAAGGTTGGCGGAAAGAACTACAAAAAACTACCAATTACTTTTTGCGGGGATAGATTTACTGTGTATCGATGAGGCGCAGAATATTCCCAACATTGGAGAAAGTTTAAAATTCTTAATTGATGAAGTGATGCCCATTACAGTAATTGCTACAGGGTCATCATCGTTTGATTTGTCGAAATCTACAGGTGCGCCGCTACTTGGAAGGAGTTATACCTATCACTTGATGCCAATAAGTTTGGGCGAGATTTCTCTAGTATTATCGCCCTTGGAAATTTTGAATCAGCATGCTGAGCGAATGATTTATGGAAATTATCCCGAGATTTTTCAGCTCAGCAATGAGCGAGAAAAGCAGGAATATTTGACTGAATTGGTACAGAGTAGTTTGCTGAAAGATGTATTTCAATTTGAAGGGATTCAAAATTCGCGGAAAGTACAGCAATTACTTCAGTTGATTGCCTATCAGATGGGGAGTGAGGTGTCATACAATGAATTGGGGAATACATTGGGCTTGAGCAAAAATACGGTGGAGCGGTATTTGGATTTATTGGAAAAGAACTTCATTTTATTTTCTCTCCGTGGATTTGGGAATAATGAAAGGAAGGAAGTTACCAAAAAAAGCAAATGGTATTTCTATGATAATGGGATTAGAAACGCTTTGATTGGGCGATTTGAAGGAAAAAATAGCAGAACGGATTGGGGTAATTTGTTTGAGGCGATGGTAATTCAGGAGCGGCAACGATTGAATCAGAGAAATAGGGCTTGGGTTCAGTATTATTTCTGGCGAAATTACAATCAGCAGGAAGTAGATTTAATTGAAAAACAGGGCGATCAAATCTTGGCCATTGAATGTAAGTTAACTGAGCCTAAACGTGTATCAAAAGCGTTTCTAAGTAACTATCCAGAAGCAGTTTTTGATATAATTACGGAATCGAATTACTTGGAAAAATTGAAGTAGAAACCAATAAAAAAAGCCTCAGAATCTGAGGCTTTTTTTGTGGAGAATGCCGGAGTCGAACCGGCGACCTCTTGCATGCCATGCAAGCGCTCTAGCCAGCTGAGCTAATCCCCCGTTTGCTGTTGCAAAAATAGTGATTATAAGCCGCTAAGCCAATAAACTGTTTGAATTATTTTCTGTTGGGTCTAACCAAGCTGTCTTTTGGATACAAATGGGTTAAACTGTCCATTACCCCTTTCGCCCAGAAAATCAACGATTCCTTGTCTTCCTTCTGCAAATTGGCGTTTTCGTGCATCAATGTGTACGACCACATCGGCATTTCTTCTTCCTCGATTACTTCAACCACTTCTTCCATTTTGTGGAATTGCTTCCACGGGCGATAGCTTGTAAACTCATCGAAGTTTAAGTGCTCCTTGCCTTCGTCTACGTGATCCGCAATCCATAAACCAAATGGCTGATAATTGGTGTACCAAGGGTATGTGGTGTTATTGGAGTGGCAGTCATAACACGCGTATTGCAACAACTGCTCAACGCGATGTGGCGTAGGGAAAGCTTTGGCAATATGGTGGTCTTTTTTGCCGCTGTTG
>JAGKXC010000048.1 GCA_021151535.1 Sphingobacteriia bacterium
GTACCCATCATGAAGTCAACTCCTTGACCCATTTCGGTTTTCATCACAATTACAACGGGTTTACCTTTACCGGTAAGGGCTTGAGCTTGAGGCAACACGCTGTGGATGCTATCCCAGTTATTACCGTCCATTTCCAATACTTCCCAACCGAAGGCTGCGAATTTGGAATTCCATTCTGTTAAACTCATTACATCGCCCGTGCTACCATCAATTTGCTTTTGGTTAAAGTCAACGGCAACGATCATATTATCCATTTTTCTGTGGGCAGCGAACATCACTGCTTCCCAGATTTGTCCTTCTTGGAGTTCTCCATCGCCCGTTAAAACATAAACGATGCTGTTATCACCATCCATTTTCTTTTGTTGGGCGATACCCACAGCCACGCTCAATCCTTGTCCCAAAGAACCCGTTGCCACGCGAATACCGGGAAGATGTTCGTGGGTAGCTGGGTGACCTTGAAGGCGGGTATTTAGCTTACGGAAGGTAGCCAATTCAGGTACAGGAAAGTAGCCAGAACGGGCAAGAACGCTATAGTAAACTGGGGAAATATGACCATTAGAAAGCAAGAACACATCCTCACCGTTACCGCTCATATTGAAAGGGGCTGGTTGGTGTTTCATGTATTTGAAAAACAATGCGGTAAGGTAATCTGCGCAGCCAAGTGAACCACCTGGATGTCCGCTAGAAACTGCGTGAACCATGCGAAGGATATCGCGACGAACCTGTTGCGCCATGGTTGGCAAATACGAAGGATGTGATGAATCAATCATAAAGGTTCAAAATTGCAGTAAATTTTCGGAAGGGTATAAACAACTTTTCAAGAGGATAACCACATTTTGGGGAAACGTTAATCGAATAGAAAAGCAGGTTGGTAGGGATTCTGTAACAATTGGGTTGAAGCCAAGATTTTACTAGAAAAATCGCTTAAAATTGCTTATATTTGCAAGTTCACCATGAAGCATCTTTTCCGTTTCATCATCTTTTTATTGGCGGCCGGGGCGATTATGTCTTGTTCCGACTATAACAAGGTGTACAAATCCAAGGATATGGACCAGAAGTACAAACTGGCCATGGATTTGTTTGAAAAGAAGAAATGGGCAAAGTCTTTGGCATTGTTAGAGCAATTGAAAGATGGTTATAAAAACCAGCTCGACAGTTTAGAGATTGTTTACTTTAAAATTGGTTATGCGAATTACAATTTGAAGAGTTACGATTATGCCAGTATGTATTTCAAGGATTTTACGGACAATTTTGGGGCGAGCGATAAGGCGGAGGAAGCGGCTTACATGGCGTTGTATTGCGATGTCATGTTTGTGGCGGATGCGGATTTAGATCAATCGCAAACCAAAGACATCATCAATGCATTGCAAACTTTCATCAACTTCTACCCTAATTCTAAGTACGTAGAGAATTGCAACAAGCATATTGATGATTTGCGTGGCAAGTTGCATGCGAAGGCGTATCAGCAGGTGATGCAATATTACGGCATGGGCGAATTCAAGTCTGCCAGTGCCAATGCGAAGATTGTTTCTAAGCAATATCCAGATCATCCCCAAAAGGAGGAATTGGATTTCATTGCGGCGGATGCACAGTTCCGTTATGCCATGAACAGTGTAGAATCAAAAAGAATTGAACGTTTGGAATCTGCTTTGGCCAACATCCAAGACTACTTGGATGCCAATGGCAAAGTAGGCGAACATTATAAAGAAATCTTGGAAATCAAATCCAAATCAGAAAAAGAAATTAAAAAACTCAAAGATATATTATGAGCAGCTCTATCAGTCGTAACGCAGAAACCAGAGATCTACGTTTGTTGGAAAATGAAACCCACAACATTTACTTGAGTACGATCATCATCTCTAAGCGTGCAAACCAAATTGCTGAAAAACAAAAGGAAGAACTTCGCAATCGCCTTGAGCCATTCGTGAACGATTCTGACAATCTTGAAGAGATTCAAGAAAACAGAGAGCAGATCGAAATCTCTATGATGTATGAGCGCATGCCAAAGCCAACTTTGCAAGCGGTTCAAGAATTCATAGATACCAAAACCTACTGGAGGGTGCCTGATGCTCCAGACGCCATTAACGGGTAAAAAAATCCTATTGGGGATTACAGGCGGCATTGCAGCCTATAAGACGCCCAATTTGGTGAGACTGCTGAAGAAGGCAGGAGCCGACGTACAGGTAGTATGTACGCCATCGGCGTTGGATTTAGTTGCCAAAAATTCTTTGGCAGTTGTTTCTGAGAGGCCCGTATTGGTTGATTTTTTTGATGCCAGCGGGAAATGGAATGAACATGTTCAGTGGGGATTATGGGCCGATTTGATTTTATTGGCTCCCCTAACCGCCAACAGTTTGGCGAAGCTAGCATACGGAATTTGCGATAATTTTTTAATGGCCACTGTGTTGAGTGCGCGTTGTGAGGTTTGGTTAGCGCCGGCCATGGATTTGGATATGTTTACGCATCCTACCACGTTGTTAAACCTGAAGAGGGTTGCGGATTTGGGCTACCAAATTATCGAGCCCGAAACGGGCTCGTTGGCTTCTGGGCTGTCGGGAAAAGGCAGGTTGCCAGAACCTGAAACATTGGCTCAGATTGTAGAAACCGTTTTTCAAAGCCCAACGCCAGAAGCCCCGCAACCCCAAGGGGAAGTGGAGGCGGTAACCCCTGAAACTTCATTTTATCGCGGTAAACACGTTTTGGTTACCGCCGGCGCCACAAAAGAAGCCATCGACCCTGTCAGATTCATCAGCAACCACAGTAGTGGAAAAATGGGAATCGCCATTGCCGAAGCTTTGGTGCAAGCCGGGGCCATTGTTCATTTGGTGTACGGAAACGTTACTACTCCCCTGCCCGATTATTGTTATTTGTACCCCGTAGAATCGGCTCTTGACATGCTCAATCAATGCCTAAAACTATTTCCTAACATGGATGCAGCATGGATGGTTGCCGCTGTAGCAGATTATCGGGTAGAAAATATCGCCAGAGAGAAAATTAAAAAATCAGAAGATCACCTCACTTTGCATTTGGTTAAAAACCCGGATATACTAAAAACCTTAGGTGAATTAAAAACGCCCAATCAAAAAATCATGGGGTTTGCATTGGAAACTGAGAATGAAGAATTTCATGCTTTAGAAAAATTACAAAAGAAAAATGCTGATGCCATCGTTTTAAATTCACTAAAAAATGAAAATGTGGGCTTTGGCAAAAACACCAATGAAGTTACTGTGTTCTTGCACAACGGAGATAAACTTCCCTTGCCAGCAAATTCCAAAACCCATATCGCTCAAGAATTATTAAGCCTTACCTCTCAATGTTTTCAAGTATAAATCATACAAATAAGAATTTTAATATGAGCAGAATCAACACTGCCGTTATTCCGCATAATCACGTTAACACTAGCTATCGCTGGATTCTTAGCTTCCTGTTTATTTTGGCAAGCTTGGTTACACCATTGAATGCGCAAGAAATTAAATCAACCGTTCAAGTTATCCCAAATCCGCAGTTAAACCTCACCAACAAGCAGGTTCTCACAACCTTACAGCAATCGGCTCAACAGTTTATCAATACCAGGAAATGGACGGAAGAAACACCATCGCAAACTGAAAAAATTGAAATGTCGTTGTTCTTCGAAATTACCGCCATGGAAAACAGTGATTTCGCAGCAAAATTACAAGTTCAGGTTATTCGTCCCGTTTATGGTAGTACCTATAAAACCACAATTTTAAACTTTAACGACGAAGACGTTTCCTTTGCCTACCGCGAATTTGAAAGTTTGGATTATCAAGACAATATGAACATGAACGATTTCACTACCCTTTTGGCGTTTTATGTAAACATCGCATTGGGTATGGATTTCGACAGTTACGGATTAATGTCTGGCAACCCCTACTTCGGCAAAGCCATGAACATCGTAAATATGATGGCTACCAAATCAGGTTGGAAGCAGGGCGATGGAAAAGGAAACAGAAACCGCTTTTATTTGGCAGAAAACCTCAACAATCCTAGGTTCAAAGATCTAAGGAATCTCACTTACGTATATCATCGCAATGGGATGGATCAGTTTTCCGACAATCCTGATCAGGCCAGAAAAGAAATCACCGACGCATTAAAAAAACTCAGCGAACAAGCTACTTTGTTGCAGAATAGTTTATTACAAAAAACCTTCTTTGTAACCAAATGGCCAGAATTGGTTGAAATTTACAAAGGCGCAACAGCCCCTGAAAAGGCCAATATTGTGAAGTTATTGCAAACCATGGATCCGCCAAATTCGGCGCGATACGAAAAAATCAAAGCCTAATGAGTACATCACAAGACGAATTCAGTGTAAGAGGCAGTTTTCGCTTGGTTGACGATTTGGCTGCGGAAATTTCCGAAGAACTCACTACCGAATTTAGCAATGTGGTGGTAATCCATCCACAGCAGCCTTTATTACAAGAAGCAGTTAGCAACGTAATCGATACATTATCAAATTATTACAAGGTATCTGTAATGGAAATTCCTGATGGTGAATCGGGTAAATCCCTCAGCATCTGTGAAAAAATTTGGCAACATTTGGAAGATCATCAATCCAATCGCCGAACATTATTGATAGGAATCGGTGGAGGTGCCGTATTGGATGTTGCAGGATTTGCTGCATCTACTTTTATGCGTGGCATTGCATTTTGGAGCATTCCCACAACACTTTTATCGATGGTTGATGCCGGAATTGGCGGAAAAACAGCCATTAATTTTAGCGGATTCAAAAATCACGTGGGCACATTCACCCACCCCAGCAAAATCTGGATTTGTCCGCAAATACTCAGCCATTTACCTGAAACAGAAATGTTAAATGGTTGGGCAGAATGCGTAAAACACGGATTATTAGAGGGCGATGAATTGTGGGAGAAATGCAAAAATCAAATTCCTCCTGTTCAACCCCACACCCTCATTTCATTTTGGAAACCGTTTATTGAGCAGCAAGCCATGTTTAAAGCCAACATCGTGGAACAAGATTTCAAAGAAAATGGCTTAAGAGAAACCCTAAATGCCGGTCATACAGTTGCTCATGCGTTAGAAAGCTATTATACCAAACACAATTTGCCAATTGCACATGGAACCGCTGTAGCCTGGGGTTTATTAATAGAATCAGAAGCCGCACCTTGGCATTCAACACAATCAAAAAGTTCCGCAGAAAGCAGATCCATAACCAGTAAAAATGGGCATTCAGAAGATTGGATTCAAACTTTACAGTATCTGGTTACCACCCAATATCCTAGTCTTCAAATAGCCAAACATCATTCAATAGAATTGGCCATTGAAGAAATATTGGAATACGCCAACAGCGATAAAAAAAACCACCACGGTAAAATAGTTGGCAGTGTTTTGGAATCGCCAGGAAACTGCAAAATCCAAACGCCTTTAAACAAATCCACCTTAAAGTCATTGCTTAGCAAGTACTTGCAAGCCTAACAGCATCCAATCTTGGCGGGCATCATTCGATATCAACCCATTACAAACAAATCCGATAGGGAAACCATACCCCATGTATCTGCTTGCATATCTGTACCCGTTTCCAAGAGTATATTAATCCGACAAATGGCGATTTACGCCATGCAAATTCTTACAGAAAATGCATCGCAACAAATCTCTATTCCAGCGAAAAACCGTTTATCGCAGTTTATTCAACAGTTCCCCGAGGAATCCAGCTTGCAATGGCCCCGCGATTGCAAGGTGATGTGGCAAGCCATCACACAATGGCTCACCGCATTAGCTTTACCCGATCATACTGAGCAAATTACCATCGATTTTCAAGACGCTGGTACACCTGCTCGGTTATTCACTGCAATGGCGGCCACCACCAACCTACCTATTACCATTACAGGAAATGCAAGTTTGCAATCCCGTAGCATGCAGCCACTGGTAACAGCCCTTCGTGATGCCGGCGCAAAGATTTCCTACTTGGAAAAGGAAGGTTTCCTCCCTATTTCCATCCAACAACCCATTCAAAAACTCCCTGCGCAGTTGCTTATCGACCAATCATTTAGCAGTCAATATTTATCTGCGCTTTCCATCATAGCCGCATTCCATCCAACCCCTTGCAACATCATCCCCACTGGCGAACCACATTCCTTACAATATTGGCACCTCACCCAAAAAATGCTAAAATTGACAAGAATATCCGCCGCCACCCCAGTCACGCTGAATTCTATTCCGGGCGATTGGAGTGCTGCTTCCTTCTACTACGGACTCTGTGCCTCCATCCCAAACAGCCAATTGTCCATTTCTCCCCTATCCTTTCAACAACTTCAAAGCGATGAATCTGCCGCTGATTTCTTCCGTCTTTTCAACGTAGAAACCATCACACAATCGCCAAATACAATACTGTTAAATCATACAACTGCCGCTCGTCCCAATACTTCATCGGCCATTATTTCTTTTAACATGGAAAACAATCCCGACATGGTGCCTGTGTTGGTGATTACCGCCTTGTTACAAGAAAAATCGATCATTCTTCAAAACATTAACAATTTACAATTTAAAGAAAGCAACCGACTTGAAGCCTTGATGCAAGTTAGTCAAATCCTTGGCGCAAGCTTACTACCTTGGCAAAAAACGCAAGCGGATGAATATCTTTTGCAAATTCCGCCAAACGGAATACAATGGCCCAATTCCATTTCCCTCGATACCCGAAACGATCATCGATTGGCCATGGCATACAGCTTATTGGCTACCAAAATTGCATCAGTAGAACTCAGCGATATCCATTGCGTAGAAAAATCCTTTCCAAACTATTGGGAACAGCTGCGAATGTGTAACTTTGAAATTACGGTATGAGCAGAAATAGCATTGGCAAAAACCTAGTAATTACAAGCTTTGGCGAAAGCCATGGTTCATTTATTGGAGCCGTTGTTGATGGTTTTCCAGCCAATTTCACTGTCAATCTTTCAGCCATTCAACAACAATTGAATCGCCGTAAACCCGGACAGTCTGCCCTCACAACCCAAAGAGCAGAAGACGATCAAATCCAATGCATTTCAGGAATCTTTGAAGGCAAATCATTGGGCAGTCCCATCACCTTCCTGATCGCCAACAAAGACCAAAAACCTGAGGATTACCAGCAACTAAAAGACCAATTTCGCCCTGGGCATGCCGATTTACTGTATCAACAAAAGTACGGACATCGTGACCACCGCGGCGGCGGTAGAAGTAGTGCCAGAATTACGGCAGGTTGGGTTGCCGCCGGCGCACTTGCGCAGCAATGGCTTCAGGAAAACCACAACATTCAAATCACTGCTTGGGTTAACCAAATACATCATATTCAAGCAGAAACCCGCATAACCCAAGCAACCGAAATCCCCAGCCTGCAAGCCATTGATGCTTCGCCCGTTCGATGCCCAGATCCCATTGCCGCCAAGCAAATGGAAACTGCCATCCAACAAGCCAAAACCGATGGAAACAGCCTTGGTGGAATTATTCAATGTTATATCACCGGTGTTCCTATGGGCGTTGGCGAACCTGTATTTGGTAAACTTCAGGCACAATTGGCCTTGTATTTAACCAACATCAACGCGGTAAAAGGCATTTCTTTTGGCGAAGGATTTCAATCGGCTCACATGAAAGGCAGCGAACATAACGATGCTTGGATTGCCCGTTCCCAAGCCAATCATACTACCCAATTTGGTACAAAAACAAACCATGCCGGTGGAATTGTTGGGGGGATTGCCACGGGAGAACCCATCTGGTTTCAACTTGCATTTAAGCCTACTTCCTCTATCGCCCTGCCCCAAAATACCGTTAATAGCGCAGGAGAAACAGTGGAATTGGAAACAACCGGCAGGCATGATCCTTGTGTGCTGCCCCGCGCCGTTCCAATCGTAGAATCCATGTCGGCATTGGCTTTGATGGATTTGATCTTGGAAAAATAACAGATTTTTTATGCATAGCAGAGAAGAAATATTAGAACAATTTTCCAAATTATTGGATGTGATGAACGATTTGCGCGAAAAATGCCCTTGGGATCGTGAGCAAACTTGGGACACCATCCGCAGCCTCACCATTGAAGAAACATTCGAGCTTTCGGATGCACTGATTCAAGGCGATGTTGAAGAAGTAAAAAAGGAATTGGGCGATATCCTGCTGCACATTGTTTTTTATAGCAAAATCGCATCGGAAGACAAAGGTTTTGACATGGGCGATGTAATCAAGTCGTTGATTGCCAAACTCATACGCCGACATCCACATATTTATGGCGATGTGGTTGCGGAGGATTCCGACAAAGTAAAACAGAACTGGGAGCAGATCAAGATCCAAGAAAAGGGCAGCAAGAAAAATGGCGTATTGGATGGAGTTCCAAAGGGATTAACGGGCATTGTTAAAGCTTATCGCATGCAAGAAAAAGCATCGCAAGTGGGCTTTGATTGGGACAAACCGGAGGAAGCATACCACAAAATTGAGGAGGAATGGAATGAGTTGAAAGAAGCCAAAACTGCGGCCCACAAGGAGGAAGAATTTGGCGATTACTTGTTTGCCTTAATCAATTGGGGCAGATTATCTGGCATCAATGCAGACGATGCGTTAGAGCGCACCAATAATAAATTCTACGTGCGATTCAGGAAAATGGAGGAATTAGCCGAAGCAGAGGGTAAATCGGTTGCCGAATTATCCTTTGATGAACAAGAAGCCCTTTATCAACGCGCTAAAAAGTTGTTGGCACAAAGCAACTAATTCTATAATCAAGATTCTTACTCCACCACCCAAATTGCGGCATTGAGAAGCCAATTGGCGGTGATAAAATACACGCCTGATTGTGGTAGGGCGATTTGAATCTCGCCATTTCCAGCGCTTGTCGTTGGATAAACCGCAACGCGCTGTCCTATGGCATTGATTATTTGTATTTCACCGTTTTCCGATGAGCGTTGTGGGTTTGAACCACCCGCAGTTCCCGCATTACCCAAAGAACCCGCGGCGCCTGCTGCACCACCCGCTAAAACGGATGCATTTTTCCAATACACCAATGTAGCCTCGCCTCCTGCCTTCGTTGGATTGGGATAAATTTTCAAACCCGATTCTACCTTCAGTGCCTGCGTTCCCAAACTGCCCACTTGGATAATTGGCAATGTAATCGTATCCCAACAACCTTGCACTTTACCCATGAATTTCACCAAATATCTGCCAGTATCTGAATAGGTGTATTTTGCAACACCACCCGTTGCCGTGTCTTTTGTTGTAGCTTTTACCCCAAAATCCCAAAAATATTGGGTGCTATTTAACAATGTATTACTGCCAGTAAAATTCACTTTCAGCGGCGCATATCCTATCACCAAATCCGATTGGGCCTTTAACTGCAACTTAGGCTCCGCAATCTCAACCTCTCCTTTGTACCATTCAATACAACCTTGATTGTCCGTTTGAACAAAATACAATGCATGTATTTTACTGCGCGATGCCCTTGGCTCAACCATCCCCATGCTATCCATTTTTAATGGCGATTTCTGTGCTACCCATCTCCCTTTGGAAGAGGTTGTTAACCCATATTGCTTGGCCGCATCCCAATATTTTAACTCAAAACACAATGCCGGTACCGATTTTAACATCAAACGCACAGTGTCCCAAATCAATAGGGTATCTTCCTTTGCAAAATGACATTGAGTTGCCGTATTTTGGTATTCATACTGTATGGGCAAGCGGTAAGGATACGCTGTAAAAGTATCCAACCGAACAATGTTGTTGTTACCACTAATGTTGTTACTCCAATTCCCTCCTTTTGGCGTAGCCTGCAAGTTCAGCAAATCAAACTGTTTCATTTGCTTGCACAGCACCAAATTGGCATTGGATGTTCTTATTGTTGTGGTATCGATTGTTACTGTGGTTTGATAGGATTGGTAACAGCCTTGGTCGGAATAAAACTCAGATTGAACGGTATTTTGGGGTTGCGAAAAATAGTACTTAAAAATGCTATCCAAACGCGTTTCAACCACTGTATTTGCCGCATCTTTTACAGAATATTTTCCATACCAATAGCTATGGGTGGATTTGCTATAAGCCGCTAATGTTAGGGTATCTCTTCCACATTGAAGTACCTGTGGCGTTACATCCAAAGCATGCACGGGATCTACTGGTAGCGAAAAAGTTTTGCTATAATCACAACCCGAATCATCATAAATGCGTAAGTTCATTTGAACGGTGCCTTTAAAGTTGCGCACAAAAGTATCTTTTAACACAATCATGGAATCTGCATCCCATTGATAGTGCAAAGTTGAACCCTTAAATCCTTTTACGTCTTTGGCAAAATACACCTTGGTTGAATCCTTCAAACACACCGTATTGCGGTTAAGTGTAAAATCCAAATTGGGCCACAACTTCTTCATATCCAATGAATCAATGGCCCATTTCCCGGTGCATTTACAGGTAGATTGAAATGGAACCACAAAACACTTCACATAATATTTATCCTGTTGCAATCCAGTAAAATTCAGCATATTATCCGTACTGGTATAAATTGCTGGAGAACTCAATGAACCGCGATGAACCGACTATGTTGGCTTCACACCAACATCGGTATTCACTGTTTTGATAATAGCTTTTAGGTTATTACATCCATTCGCCGTTACAATTATTTCTGGCGATAACGGCTTGTGAACATAAACCGGTGCCGAACGAGCGGCTTCGCCATAAGTCCAATTTGAATCTGCATGTACCCTTAATGTTACAACTCCAGGAACAGAAGAATAATCGCCATTCTTTGCTACCACTTTAAATTTAAATGTTGGCGTTGAATTTCCAGTTGAATAATCTGTTTGTAGCGATGTATTCGGAAAGTTCCCATCTAAATTTCCAAGATATTTAATTGCGTTATAGGCGTTTTGGGTTTTTACCGTACTTACAATTGAATCCCCCTCACACAAATCCAATCGAGGCGGCAGATTAAAACTTGGGAATATGGTACCGATACTAATTCTATCAAAAGGAATATAGGCACTATAGGTAACCATAGAATGTGTAAGTGTAGAAAAACCTTTATTCTGCCACTTACCATTTGCATTTTTCTTAAATTGATATACCCTAATGGCGTAAACAGATCCTTGAAAATCTTTAACAGATGTAAAAGCTATATCGCCTGTTAAACTATTCAAGTAATTACCTCTAGCTGGGGTTAAACTGGGATTCGCAGAACACGTATTAGAACTATCTGTACAATAACCATAAAAAGGAGTTTCTGTGGTATATACTTTATTGAAAATAACAGAATCGGAGGGTTTAAGTAAAGACTTTTCTGGCTTACTTAATAAATTCAATAAAAATGGAATCGCCATATTCCCCATAAATTCCATGATTCATGTAATTTACCGCATAATAAGTTTTTGAATTATAATCCATCAATTTGCTAAATCCAACATGCGAAAAAACCAGGGATTTTTCATTAACGGCTAATTGATTGACATAAACGCGGGTGGTGGCCGTTGGATTTTGAAGTTTATTCACATTCCAATATTTACCGGGTGAAGTATGAATATTGCCAGTAAAATCGCAAGTAAAATCTAAAAATGAATTTGACTTAAAGCTCAAATTCTGCAAAACCAAATTAGAAGTTAAATCCAATGTACATTTAAAAACGATAACATAGTATTTATTGTAACCAGAACTATTGGGTTCAATATATGTTTTACTAGTATCCTTTTGTGTGTAATAGTATCCAGTTACCCAAGGCGCATAGAGTGTAATACTGTTTTTGGCACTATCGAACACTTTCAAGAGAACGGAAGTATCAGATTTAATGCGCAGTTGATGCGTTGGATCAGTTACCACATCGGCTGAATTTCCAGAAATTTCATATAATAAATTACAGGTAATTTCAAGTTTTGAAGTAGCAATCTTTTTGACTTCAACCCAACCACCAGTAGTAGATGAACTTTCACCAATACTGCCACAAACCGTCTTTGCGATAAAACTCAAGATGATGAAAACAATATATTTAGCGGCTTTCATTGAGACTGATTAATGAATATTTTCCGCTCCACAACGCCTGAAACAGTTACGATTTTGATGGAGTACAAACCAACAGAAATATCAGGTAAAGGAACTTCCCACTTTATCTGTGAACCATCGGCTTCTGATATTATGTTACCTAGGATATCAATAAGTTGATAATGCGTTATAATTTGAGGTGACTGTAGAAATAAAATATGATTTGCGGGATTAGGAAAAACACTTATCTGCACAAATTGCGAATTTTCCTGATGCAATCCAAAATCAGTTAATGAAGAGATTGGAATCCATTCAGCCCAAATTCCGATATCATCAATTTTCAACCCTTTGTTAAAGGCAGCGCTATCGTATTTACTTTTCCCCAAAAACATGGAGGCCGCATAACCAAAGTTAAATGAATTCATATCAAATTTCTTTGTTAATGCTTCATCGCCATGAATCAAATTTACTGTTCTATTAAAAGATAAAACCGAAGAAGTACTATCGTATCTTACAACGTACAAATTCCAATCATTAATAGGGAATTGCAAAGCAATATTTAAAATTGCATTTCCCTTCTCAAGCAGTAACAAGTGTATAGAATCATTATTATCTGATTTTGATTGAGAATTATAAACGACCAGACGATAATCAGTTTGATCACTTCCAATATCTAACAAGTTACCATACGAATTATAATCGCGTTTTGCCCAAAATGAAATTGTAAAATCTCTGATTCTATTATTTTTTGAGATTAAATCGCAATTCATGCAAATTCCGCCAACTTTAGAATAGCCTGAATTTAAATCCAAACACATTCTTAATGCACCTGTAGAATCAATAATACTACGATTAGAATTTGAATCAAAAAACACTCTATTCTTCCTTCCCGGCACATGTTTACAACCGTAAAGCGTGCTATGATTCAAATTATTAGAATAATCTATTAAATGTATGGAATCATAATTCCTACATGTCCAATACCCAATTGCCTGTTTCGTTTTATAATGTCCATATTCAAAAACATCATCAAATTGAGCAGTAACCAGGGCGCAAATTGAAAAGAAAACAAGAATTAAGCTTAATCTTTTCATTCCTTAACAAATTGCATAGAAAATCCTCCAATTACCAATTGATACACGCCAGATTTCAATTTAGCCACATTAATCTCAGTATTTAAATCTCCATTATCTATCAGTTTGCCATCTGAACTAAATATTTTATAGTTATGTCCAACCCTATTCAATGCATTGTATTTATCAGTAACAATGAGTTTTGTGGTACATGGGTTTGGGGAAATTTCAATCCCAAAATTTGGAATATTCACTACTTCATTTGTTGGATCAAAATACAAAAAGTTATTACTTAAATAAAAATCATCTATAGCAATTCCAGAATTGAAAATTTCACCTGTAAACAAATTCTTTCCAAATGCGATGGAACCACACAAACCCATATCAAGCGGCAAGGCCGTCCGCAAATTAGACATTGACTCAGCGGTCATTTTTAAATAATGATTAGCGATATTATCATAATCAGATAAACAATAAAACTCAATGCAATTATCAATTTTACTGGTCGACAACATGTTCTTTAAGTCAAGCTCTAAATAAACCCAATTATCGGTAAGCATGGGAATTGACTTTCTCGACCTAATCAGATGACTTTCCAAAAACAAATATTCTAAACTATGTTGTTGCGTAATGGAATCAAAATTAATTCTTACAACAACTCCATTTCCTTTCAATGAATCGCCCCAAGAGTACAATATTCCATGGCCAGATGGATTCACTTTTGCATAACAACAACTTCGGATTTTTTTATCGAAATTTTTCAAACTGTTAAAGGGAACACCATCCACTTGTCCGTACCCTCCATGTAAATCCAACGCAGTTCTGGTTTCGCCCGTTGTATCTCTCCAACAATCAACAGAATGTGGATCGGGATAAAAGCAATTTTTTCTTCCCCAAATAAACTTCACTGATCCCCCAGTAAAACCATGGCGATTGTTACCTGAAACATCTAACAGCTGATAACCAGATGAATCTTCAAAGGAATAATATCCTTGAGTAAATTGGGCCGATCCGTCATGAAATGATTCAACATATTTTTTCTGTGCAAAAAGGTCATTGCACGAGAACAATGTCAATATAACGATGAGTCTATTCAATTTTTTATTTATTATCCTTCTGCGTATCTAAAAAATAAATTTCATTACCTGAATCAATAAAAACTCCATCCCTCAACAAAATATAATCCTGAGCCCTAACAGTTGTAGAACCATAAACACCAAATTTAACAGATTCATTCAGTAAATCATTACCAAAAATAACATTTTTATACAATTCTTCACTATAATTATTTAGATTAAAATATTGTTCCACAAAATCAAAATCATTTAACATACTACTTTTAAATTTATAATATCTAATATAATCAATATCATAAACTATCGGAAATACTGAATTGTTGTTGGGTGTATCATTAGTAAAAAATCCAGACCCAGCGATTGCATCTAATTCAATACTCAAATTATCACCTAATCTTGGTTGCTTGTAATTCCCCGACGGGAAATATGAAAAATTATTCATATCCGGCGACTGAAGATCACCGGGAAAATAAACAAAATCCGTTTGCTTGTCATCCAAATAATAACTTATATAATATTTGGTAACCTCTATTCCAATTTTATGAAACCCATTTTTCATGGTAGTATCCTCAGTATAATTCAACAAACCATCAGCTTTTATCCAATTCAAGTCACTATATTTAATATTTCGCTCATTATTTTGTGTTAAATTAGTGTTATTCAATATATAATGAGGCTGATTCCCTACCGGTTTATAATGAACATTATGTGTAAATAATTTTTCTGATCCAGAATATTCAAATATATCAATTTCACTCCAAACTAACTTATTCGCACCACTAGGTTGACCAGAGATCAATACACCAGAATCAGCATAATTATAAAAATCAAATTGAGTCCCAGAATTATTAATAGGCAATTTAAAAGAAATTTCTAAATAATATGGAATTTTCGTCCTATTTCTACACATAATAGATCCAGATGAAAAATCGAATGATTTCTCAAAACTATCAATCAAAGGCACTAATAC
>JAGKXC010000152.1 GCA_021151535.1 Sphingobacteriia bacterium
AGGACGGCTCAACTGATAAACAGGATTGTTTGGAGTAGATGTTTTACTAGAGAATACATACTTTCCACCTCCTGGTGCTGGCTTTACTGTAGTAGTATAAGTGAAACTATTATTTGTTTGGTAATCATCATTGATATCAATGTAAATTTTAATAGTGGTATTACCCGCAATAGATAAAACCATTTTCTTATCAAACTTGATTTTCAATGAATCGCCAGGAAGAATTTTATTCTTCACTAACATTTTATAAGGAGTACCGCCATTTACACTATACGCAACATTAAAGTTATAGATAGTATCTGTGTAAGTGTTTTTTACAGTAAGATCAACATCTGTCTCATAACCAGCGCAAACATTAGAAGCAATTTTAAATGTTGTACTTGACGCCTTAATATCCATAGAATCTTCATAAGCACCACGGTCTGAAGAACCAACCTGACGGGTTTTCTTCTTTTGATCATCTGGAACCAATGTAATTGTTGGTACGTTGTTTTGTGTCTCAAAGCAATTTGAACGATAATCGCCATTTGCTTGATCACGGAAACTTGGATTGGTATAGTTGTTATTTGTTCCTTTTACATTGGAAACCCAACCGCTATAGCTAGATGCACTACTAGTACCATAATACCAATACTGATTCACCATCATTGGAAAATAGAATGAGTTATAGTCGCAACTCTTAATATTATTTGAGTTTGTATTATACAAATAACATGGGTATGCATAGTAGTTAGAAGCAATCTGAGTAATGTTTCCATCAAAGGTTACTTGAGACTGAGACTCTTGAACTACCCAACCATAAGTAAAGTGATATGAATAAGCAGAATATCCAGACACCAAGGTATTTTGGCGAATATTCGCTGTATAGCCCGAGTTATAGTTATATGTATAAATGTTGTAGTTACCATAATATCCTAAGTTATCGGCGATAATATTAGAAGTGATATCCAAATTATACAAATAGTAGCAATACAAACCGTAGATATAACCCATAGAAGAAGAACTTACGTTCTTAACAATTCTGTTTCTATTTACTGTCCAAGAACTATAGTACTGAATTTGTGCACAATACATAAAATAACCTGTATAGTTCTTTTCAATTACGTTATCCTGAAACAAGTTTCTAGTTCTGTAAGTATTGTAGATATAGTAACAGTTGAACATGTACGCATATACAGGACCCGAAACACCCAAAGAACAATTTACAATTTTATTTTCTGTGATATTGTAATCAGAACCATAATACAAATAGAACATGTAATTACTATAATAACTTCCAGAATAGGATTGAAGATTATCAATAGTATTACCTTTCAAATTCACGATATAGTTATAATACATGTAAAACATGTAAGGGTAATAATATACATTGATATTCTTATAAGTATTGCCTTCTACCAAGAATGGAATATTGGTATTTGAGGTATTACCGTAGTTGTAAAAAGCGTACAATCCGTAGAAATATGCAATGTAATTCGTAGTAGAACTTAAAGAAGCACCAGCATAGGGCAAATCGTGAATATTATTATTCTTGTAAGTTGTAGAACGGTTAGTACTATATGTATAATAAGAATAAATACCATACAAAGATGTACTTACAGCAGAACTACTTGTAGCATTGGTACGAGAAATATCATTATTGATAAACTGATTACCATTGGTGTAGTAGTTATAAATCGCATAATAGTAGAAATTCTGAATCTTATTAGCTGTAAATGTATTGTTGTCCGCTGTATTTGAATACGTACTTGTATTACCCACAACCGCAATACCGTAAAATGGACCCGCGGCATTTGAAGCGGTTGTTCTCATTGTACAGTTGCTAATAGTATTGTATTTTCCGGGCGATGAAGAAGTTGCAGCGGTTGGAGAACCCTGAGATTGACTGAAATACACGTATGCATTTCCGCTTCCACCAGATGTCATCGCACTGAATTCAATTATACAGTTATCAATTGTGTTATAATCTGAAGCACCAGAAAAACGCAAACCAGAACTAGAGGTGGTAGTGCTAGAATGGCGAATGGTTAAATTCTTAATTGTAACATAATCTGCACCTGTAAAATTAATTACTTCGTAAGACCCACTGTAGGATAGCACTTTACTGCCACCATCAATGGTAATTGTGTTAGTTGAACTCGCACCAGAAATAGCAGAGAACACAGTTTGAGTAGCCGTGGTTATATCCGTCTGAACCGTAACTGATACAGGACCTGATACACCACTGGTGGTAATCTTTGACGCAAAATCAGCCCAGTTGGCGAAGTTTGTGCCGCCTGTGGCCGTTCCTGAGTTAATGGTGTAACTACCGCTTAACTGTGCATTTGCCCAATTCGACCCCAAAAAGGCCAAGGCAAAAACACCTGCTTTGCAGAAGCTTTTCCATTTAGTGAAAATGTAATTTTGTTTCATATGGTATTAATTTGTTTTCGCATGTTTTAGTACACTATAAGTGCATGATATAATTGTTTAGCAAAAATTCACTTACGCAATATCGAAATCTTGTAGTAACAATGATTTTTTTTATTCGTTTTTTGACATTGGCAAGACAATCACTAAAATAAATATTCATAAAGACGTTAGTAAAACTAAAGTTTTCAATAACACGACAAAAAAACCAATGATCAATTACTAAAGTTTGCGATACAGAAACTCCACCAATTCATCATTCAACCATCAAAAAACAGCGCCGCAGTCAAATTCACTTTTATTCATACTACTCTATCCCCCACTTAAAATGAAGAGGGCCGCCCTTGGCAGCCCTTCTTCATCATACTATAACTAAACAAACCTTATACTGTGAACTACAGTTTTTTCACAAACCGCATTCCACAAGGAGGTTTCTACTTTTGAACAGTGATCTTCTTGGTAACAACTTTTGTTCCGTTGCTTACTTCTACTAAGTAAACTCCATTACTCAAGTCACTTACATTCAACTCTACCAAGTTACCATTCACTGTTTTACTCTTTAATTCTGCGCCGCTCAAGCTTCTTACTTTCACAACGCCAGTTCCGAAGTTCTCTGATACCATTACCTTAACATCGCTTGATGCTGGGTTAGGGAATACAGTTACGCCTACTTTGCTCAACTCTTCCATACCTGCTCTGTTCAA
>JAGKXC010000049.1 GCA_021151535.1 Sphingobacteriia bacterium
GTGCCAGATTAATTAATATTTACTATTTGTTTTTATATTTATATTTATTTAAAATTAAGGATTATCTATTTAAAAATAGTTTTTATTATAAAATTTTAAATATTTATTCATTTTTCTTTTTATTACCTTTAGTAGTATTAATTAGAACCTTGTTTGACTACTTAGGTTTTGCAACGTTTTTTGGGGGACCATTTGTTCGGTTTTTGTTTAATGAAGACACACCGATTATTGATGGTTTTAAGGCAGTTTTTCCATCGTTTTAAATTTGGATTTAGGATTACTACATAGTTTTGTAGGCAAGCGGTTTAAGCAACCGTTGGTGTTGATTCAGAGTGATGATTGGGGCTTAAACCGAAACGGAACTGCTGCAGCACTGCAGGCTCTTGCCGGGCGGTATCCGGAGGCGTTGAAAACGCCCATGCAGCGATATGATGTTTTGGAGAGCGAGGAGGATGTTGGGTTATTGAGGCAGGTGTTGGAGGGGAAAGGTTTTGGAGAGCGGCATGGCGGTGGTTGGGCCATAGAGAATGGTGTTTTGGGGAGAGAGGGTAATCAAGTTGGAGGGTTTATGATTGGGAAGGGGAAGCCGGAGGATACCGCCGCGGTGATGACTTGTAATGCGGTGATGGCGAATGTAGATTTTGAGAAGACGTTACACGTAGGCAAGTTTGTTCAGGAGGGTGTTGTGGAAACCTACAGGAGGATATATGGAGAAGGTTTGGGTGGGTACGAAGGTTTGAAAGCGGGGCAGGAAGCGGGTGTATTTGACATGCAGTTTCACGGAGGGGTGCATTTGCAGTATAGGCGATGGATGGAGGCAGTGGCTCAAGGTGATTTGTATGTGAATGAGGGATTGAGGCAAGGTGTGATGGGTGTATCGCCCGAAAAAAAAGAAGCGAGTGGTAAGCGCGGGAATTTCATGGCGGCATTGGATTGGCATCCGGAGGAGGCTGGTTATACAGAGTTGTTGGAAAGGCTGTTGCAGGCCTACTGGGAGTTTGAGGGTGTTTGGGGTAAGCGGGCGAAATCGTTTATCGCCCCAGCATATATTTGGGATGAGGCGATGGAATCGATGTTGGCGGTAGCTGGAATTGATGTGATTCAGGGATTGCCGTTTCAGTTGTTTTCGGACGGGAAAGGTGGTTTTAAGCGAAAGTATAGGCGGATGGCGTATTCACAGGTGACTGCTGTTGGCGGGAATGGTAATTTGCATGGGATGTCTGGTGTGGATTTGGCAAAACCGAAGGTGTTTTACACGTTGCGCAATTGCTATTTTGAGCCAGGTGAGAATTATAATAGGGATTATGTGGGTGAGTGTTTGAAGCGGGCGAAGACCTTGATTTCATGGGGTGTTCCGGTTGTAATTAATACGCATCGGTTTAATTATATGGGTGGGGTGAGTGAGGATCATCGGGCGCATGGATTAAAAGAATTGAATCGATTGATTAAAGGAATTCGCAAGCATTGGCCGCAGGCAAAGTTTGTGGGTACGGAATATTTTTCTAAATCATAAAATATTGATGAACAATCATTTGGATATAAAAAAGAAGGCTGGTGAGTTGGCATTTATAATCACAACCGCAACGTTATTGCAATTGGCATATCGCTTTATTGGCATGGGCGATTTTGGCTGGTCTATTATGGGCAAGGTGTGGTTGTTGGGAATGGGTATGGCGATGGCTGTTTACGGCTTGAATCGCTGGTTAAAGTTGCCATTTATAGGCGCGGGCTTGGTGCTAGGGATATTGGTTTTCACGGGTAAGTGGCATTTTGGTCTGTATGTTTTGTGGGCAATTGCTTTGGGTGGTTTGATACAGTTTGTGATGGATATGCGGGGTGAGAGCGGAGCGGCGAAAGAGATGGGAGCAGAAATGCAGGGAGCAGGAGTAAAGGGTGATCTAACAGAAGGAGCTAAGAAACTAGTTGAGAAACTGGCGGAGCGAAAGGTTGAGAAACAAGGGGGTGATGATACGGTTGGTAGCAGAAAGAAAGGTGCCGGACTGTGGTTTTTGAGCAGTGTTTTGGTGGTTCTGGTAATGGGTTTGGGAGTGAATTGGCTAATCAACTACAACTACGAATTTTTGTTGGAGCGCGGCTGGACGCATATTGATTCTGTGTGGCACAGTGCGATTTCATCGATGTATAAGCATTTTGGCATTTGTTCATTGGGCATAGACGGTTTGAATCCGATCACCTATCATACGTTGATGCATAAAACCATGGCGGGCTTGAGTGTTACGGGTGGTATTCCGGTGATTCAAATTTATGCTTTGTTTTATGGTGTTTGGGCCCCGGTTTTGTTGGTGGCATCCATGATAGCGTTAGCCAAAAAGAGCGCTGAATTTTTTCAAAAGGAAGCATTGGTAAAATCTTATCAAACCTGGAATCCGTTATCAGTAGGTGCTGGAGTTTGGTGGACGGTTGCTGGCATTCTTTACATGGTATTCTTCCGACTTTTCATATTCAGAGGACTGAATCTAGGTGAAGAAATGCTCATGAGTGAAAGTCATTTCTTGGGCATGTTGTTTATGATTTTTGCATTCACCACTTATTTTGAGTATCGCAAAACAGGTCAGGTTTATTTGATTATTATGTCTTGTGCATGGCTTTTCATTACCTCTTTAACCAAGAGTAATTTGGGCGTTTTGGCGTATGGTGTGATGGGTGTGATTTTGGTTTTGGGACATTTAAAAGATTTGAGATTTTGGATCAGTTATGCGGCATCAGCGGCGGGATTTTTGGCGGCGATGTTGAAGGTTGCCGAAAAAGCTAGTGAGCAAACAGCTTGGATTGCCCCCAAATGGGGTTTTGCAGAAACGGTAAAGGAATATGCCACCGTGTTAAACTATATACCTATTCCGGTTTTTGCGGTGAAGGTTTTGATTCATTTTGTTTTGTTTTATTTACCGGTTTGGTTGTTGGTTTGGCGATACAAAAGAATTTTTGGCGCTAAGTGGTATCTGCAGAAATCGATATGGATGGTTGGCGCTTTACTGGTACCAAGTTTGGCGGTGAACTACATAGTGGGATTGGGATTTAATTCATTTTATTTCACGAATCCGGTCAACTTTATCGCTGTAATATTTTTGGTAATACCGATGGTTCATTGGGCGGATCAAGTGGATGTTGACGCTAAGGGGATTGGGCGATGGATTCAAGAAAAAATGTCGGTGCTTGCGTTATTTGCGGTAGTAGGTTTGGCGATGTATTCGGTGTTAGACTTGCATAGAATGGGCAGCCCACAAAACCCCAACAATTACTATTACTGCAGAAAAGAAATGAGCAAGATTCCGTCGAAACCTGCGATGGAAGCATGGGTAAAACGAGCAAATGATTTGCAGGCTCAAGCCAATAGCAATACAGTTTTGGAATACGATATTCAACAGATGTTAGGCATAGGATATGTTGAATTGGGCGGATCGTTTATGGTTCCGGGTATCACAGAAATGGTAACGGTTGGGCATGTACCACCAGGTTATTTTTATACTTATGGTGATTACATGGGAGTGAAATATCCCTTGATTTTGCCAGAGAAGGTGGAGAAGGTGAAGTTTTAAGAGTGAAGGAATTGGTAACTAATTGCGTTTTGCAGCGAGAGTTAAAATATTATTAATTATACATTTAATACAGGATTCATGGGATTTTTGAACGAATATATTGAGCGATTAAAACCTTATCAGGTGGCGAGTCATAAGATTTGGGAAGTGGATAGAACGGAACGTGAAGGCATGCTCAAATTGGATTGGAACGAGGGTAGCATTCCTCCATCGCCCAAGGTAAAGGAGGAAATGATGCGGTTGGTAGCGGATGAGACGATATATGGCTTGTATCCGCCTACTTACAGCGATCGGTTGATGCGATTGTTGGCTGATTTCACGGGTGTGAAGGAGGCTAATTTGCAATATTTTGGCAGTTCGGATAGCTTACAGGAGTATGTTAGCCGGGCGATTTTAACGGAAAGTGAAGGTGTACTGATGGTAGGTCCTACGTATGATAATTTTCGATTGAGTGCTGAGGCTCAAGGGGCCAAGCTGCATTATTTTGAAATGGATGCGCCGTTTGTGATGGATGTAGTTGCATTGGATGCAAAAATTGTTGCAATTGAGGGATTGAAAATGGTGTATTTATGCAATCCCAACAATCCAACGGGTACGGTTACGGCGAAACAGGATTTGATGTGGTTGATGGATCGGCATCCGGCGGTTTTGTTTTTCATCGATGAGGCGTATCACGAATTTGGTGGCGAAACGGTTTGTGAGGATGTGATGAAGCGTGAGAATTTGTTGGTAAGCAGGACGTTTTCGAAGGCATTTTGTTTGGCCGGATTTCGGATTGGCTATTTGATGGGATCGCAGGCGTTGATTGGTGGAATATCGAAGATTCGGAATGCCAAAAACATTACTGTTTTTGGTCAGGCCGCGGCTTGTATGGCCTTGGAAGATGTTCCTTATATGCGTGAATTTGTAAGGGAAGTTACCCAGGCGCGAAAGCAATTTATTTCGTTTTTGCAGGGGTATCCCGATAAGTTGGAGGTATTTGCCAGTGAGGCGAATTTTGTGTTGATGCGATTTAAGCAGGAGGGGGAGAAGGAGCAGATGATGGCGCATTTGATAGAGGCAGGAATTTTTGTAAGGAATTTAACGCATAGTGAGAAATTGAAGGGTTGTTTGCGGATTTCTGTGGGAACTAAGGAGCAGATGGCTGTGGTTGAAGCTGCGATGCAAGAATTTTGGGGTTAATTGAGGGTGTGAATTATAAAATTTTAAACTGAGGCGCAGGAGTTGTGCTTGAGTTGAAGGATAAATAAACAATTATGGCAAAAAAATTGGCACTTTTCGATGTTTGTGAAACGTTGATTTCGTTTCAAACAGCGGATGCTTATGTTGATTATGTGAGGGAGCATATCGACGATCCAACGGCGGCATTTCGCATGAAAAGGTGGGAATTCTTTTTGCGTTTTTCTCGCGCTGTGGGCATTATTAAATTTACCTACAAGTTTATGCCGAATCGCCAGATTGAGAAACGATGGAAATTGTACCAATTGAAGGGAATCAGTGAATTGTATTTGCTAAAAATGGGACAGAATTATGTGGATGATGTGTTGCGGTATTCTGAAATTAAGCCGGTGGTAGATCGCATGCAGCAATATGTGTTGGATGGTTACGATGTGTTGATGGTATCGGCGGGATATGATATTTATTTACAATTTTTGGGTGGTTTGTATGGGGTTCCGGTAATTGCTACAGAACTGGAATTTGTGGGTGGTACATGTACGGGTAGAATGGCGGGAAAAGATTGCTATGGAGAGGAAAAAGTGAGCAGAATTCGGAAGTATTTGTTTACGGTTGATGGCGATGCAGTGTATGAAGATGATTGTGTTTCTTATAGTGATAGTATTAGTGATTTGCCGATGATGTTGCAGTGTAAGCGCGCTGTAACGGTGATAAAAAAAGGCAGGAAGAACTGGGGCGAAAAGTATGGTTTTGAGTGTATTTGGGTTGATTAAAGATTGATTTTTTTGAAGGATATATTATTTTGGATTGATTTGGGTTTAAGGAAGTTCAAGTACTTCTTTAGCAATCAAATTTGGAGCGACAAGGCGATTATCAAGCGACAGTTCAAGCATTATCACGGATATGCGATAGACTTGGATCGCCCGAAAACATTGAATGAAAAATTGCAGTGGTTGAAGTTGCATGATCGAAAGCCATTTCACACGCAATTGGCCGATAAAATTGCGATGCGCGATTTTGTGGCTAAGGAATTGGGAGATGAATTATTGGTTCCGTTGTTGTATCGCACACGGGATTACCGGGATTTGAGGCCGGAGAATTTGCCCGAACCGCCATTTATAATCAAGGCGAATCACAATTCGGGAAGTTTTGTGATTGTTAGGGATAAAAATGAGGTGAATTGGGAAAAAGTGAGGCAGGATTTCCGATTTATTTTGAAGTGGAATTATTATTGGAGTGAGCGGGAATGGCAGTATAAGAACATTGTTCCGGAGATTTTGGTGGAGCGATTATTGGAAACCAAGGAGGGCAAAATTCCCAATGATTACAAGATTAATTGCTTGAATGGCGAGGTGGCATTTGTATATGTGGCAGTTGATCGAGAGGGTAAAAACAAGCGAAATATTTACGATCCGCAATGGAATCCTTTGCCATTTACTTGGGCGAAGTTTTATAAAGATCATGCAGGAATGCGGGGCGATGAAGTGGAAGCACCGGCAACTTTGGAGCAGATGTATGCGATTTCGAGGAAGGTAGCGGCGTTGTATCCCTATGTTCGGGTGGATTTTTACGATGTGGATGGGAAGTTATATATCGGTGAGATTACACAATGTCAGGGAGGCGGTTACGACCAATTTTTGCCCTTTAAATGGGATGAATATTGGGGTGAAAAGATGCCCTTAAAAGTAGTTGATGACAAATAAGATGGGAACAGAGAATCAGGTACAGAGTGAGCATTCGATAGCGGTAATTTTGCCTTATTTTGGCAATTTTCCGAATTATTTCCCTTTGTGGTTACAGAGTTGTGCGGCCAATCCGAGTGTGCATTGGTTTGTATTCACGGACAGTAAGGTTACTTATGATTACCCTAGTAATTTCACGGTGATTCAATGTACTTTACAGGATGTGGAACGATGGGCGCAGGATTGGTTGGGCGATGATATTCCATTGATTCGGCCCCATAAGTTGTGCGATTTCAAGGTGCTTTATGGTGGCATTTTTTCCAAGTGGATTGAAGGTTATACCCACTGGGGCTATTGCGATGTAGATTTGATTTTTGGCGATATCCGTTCATTTGTAACGGATGAGATATTGAATCAATACGACAAGGTGTTTAGCTTGGGACATTTTGCGGTGATGCGCAATCAACCCCAAGTGCATGAAATGATCAAAGCCTTTGCTTTAGGACCTGGAGTGAAGGAATATGTATTGTTGAATCCGCATACTACTTTGTTTGACGAATGGTATGGCAAATGGAATGTAAATCAATTGTTTACAGATAACGGGTTAAGCATTTATGATCCGCATTGCATGACAGATGCTTATGTGGGTTCGCAGAGTTTCAAGCGTACATTTTGGAAGCATGAATTGGGTTGGTATAAACCTGAGAAGGCATCGAATTTGATGATTTGGAACGAAGAGAGAGGGCTTACTCGATATTTTGTGGAGGGTGGAAAAGTGCAGGAGGAATCTACCTTGTACATTCACTTGAAAGAAAGGCCGATGCAGATTCATGCAGGCTTGGTGGAAGCGGCGAAGGTGGTAGGAAAAAGAAATCAATGGGCGATTTTCCCCAGTGGTTTTCAGGTATGGGAAGAAGGAAAGGCAATTGAAGCGGGCGATTTTGGGAAATATCAAGAAGGGTTTTTCCAATTTTTGGATAGACGGGGTAGCAGAAAGTGGAAGAATGGCATTTACCGTTTGAAATTGTCATTGGGCTTGATAAAGCGCCAAGGCAGTTATGAAAATATAAAACAAAACTCTTGAGCAAAAGAATCCTGGTAATTTCACCATCGTTAACTGTAGGTGGCTTGCAAAAGGCAGCCTTAGAGATGGCGTTAATGTTAAGAGATTCGGGTTTTGATGTGGGGATGGGATTGTTGTTCAAGCACAAGCGATTTTTTGATTTACCAGGCGATATTCCATGCTTTGAGCCCTTGCAAGAAGCAACAGGAACTTGGGCAAGGATGAAGCAAATGCGGAATCTTGCACGGGAAGCCGTGACGCAATTTGATGCAGATGTGGTGGTGGTTTACGGGCGATATTACTCGGCTTGGGTGGCATGGGCCCTCCGGGGAGTGGATGTGAAGTTAGTTGTGAGCGATAGAAACAGTCCGCTGTTTGTTTTGCCTTTGTGGCAACGAATATGGATTCGTTGGACATATTGGGTAAATGCCCCTGTTTTGGCGTTGGCTCAAACCGAGGCAGCCTTGGTGCATCAGGAGCAATATTTTGGTAGCAAGTGGTTGGGTATTTTCCCATTTAGGCGCAAAACCCGCGTGGTTTTGTTTCCCAACTTGTTGGATGCTTTAAAACCAGCGGAGGCAGTGGATAGAGAAAAAATTGTTTTGGCTGTTGGGAGGGTTACCGATCCTTTAAAAGGAATGGATTGGTTGTTGGAGGTAAGAAATTTGGTTGCGAATACAGAGTGGAAATGGGTAGTTGGAGGTGGAACGGCAGAGGAAAATCCTGTTCTGTGGAAGCAGATACAAGCGTTGAACTTAACTGATAAGATTACCTTTTTGGGAAAAGTAAAGGATTTGGATAGTTGGTACAAGAAGGCGGGAATATTCATTATGACATCCAAAAGCGAAGGTTTTCCAAATGCTTTGGCAGAGGCTATGCAGCATGGTATGCCTTGTGTGGCTTATGATTTTATTGGAGGAGCCAAGGATTTGATAGCAAACGAAAAAGTTGGGGTATTGGTTGAATATGGTGATCATGCGGCATGCGCGGCTGCAATGGAAGCCCTGATGAACGATGAAGAAAAGCGTTTGGCATTGGGTTTAGCAGCGTCAGAATCCGTGCAATGTTTGGTAAGAAAAAACAGAATAAATGAGGTGCAAATCTTGTTTGGTGAACTATAAATGGAAGCATTAAACCATCCTTTGGTGAGTATTGTTGTGCCTGTTTATCAGGTAGAAGCCTATTTGGATCAATGTGTAATCTCTTTGGTTAGGCAAACCTATCAGCATTTGCAGATCATTTTGGTAAATGACGGATCCAAGGATAATAGCGGAAAGATGTGTGAGGCATGGGCGAAAAAGGATGCGAGAATTTCTGTTATTCATCAAGAAAACCAAGGCCTATCGGGTGCTAGAAATACAGGAATGGCGGCAGCTAGCGGTCAGTTTTTGGTGTTCATGGATTCGGATGATTGGTTAGAGTTGGATATCATTGAAAAAGCCGTGAATCTGGCGATGCGGTTAGGTGAATATGGTTTATCAGGCGAAAACCGCGAGAAAAACACCTTGGATTTGGTGCTTTGGCGATACAAGAAAGTTACCGAAAATTCTAAATCTGAAGGGGCGAATTTTCTGGCTTCACCCCAATGGATTCAAGGGTATGATGCTGCCGGTGTTTTGCCTTTAACCGGAGAAAGTAAGGGCTGGTTATTTGAAAACGGCACAGTACAAACGCAGCTATTTAGAAAAGTTTTGGGACCCTTGGGTGTCGAATTGAATAATCCGATGCTGTTGGATTCCAATACCAGTAGTTGGGCTAAGTTGTATAATCGGGAATTGTTGGTAAAGAATCATTTGCAATTTTTACCTACCCAAGAAATTGGTTCGGAAGATTTGCCATTTACATTACAGGTTTTAAGGCTATCACAATCGGTGGCTTGGATGAACGATTTTGGCTTGATGTATCGCAAGGATAATGCAGGGTCATTAACCAAAAACCATGGAAATACTTTGTTTAAGCGCTATGTAAAGTTGAATCAATTTTTGGATGATTTTTATCAAGAAAATGTAGCGTCTATGGATGAAAGTGGCGAATACAGACGGGCATTGAACAACCGTCAGGCGTTGAATATTCTCAATGTTTGTTTGAGTTTAATGTACCGCGGATACCAAGCAAGTTCATGGGAAAAGTATAAACAGTTGAATCAGATTTTTGGCGATACAGATTATCGTAAACGGTTAAAAAAACTAGAATTGGGCGAGTTATCCTTGGGATTTCGCGCCTTTTATGGTTCAGCCCGTTTGGGATTCACACCCATGGGATTTGTGTTGTTAAAATTGATGTTGTGGGTAAACAGAAGATCGAATTGATATGTGTGGAATAGCGGGTGAGATATTTTTAGGAAAACAGAATTTAGCAGATTTTTCAGGGCGATTAAAATCGATGGCCAATGCCATGATTAAAAGAGGTCCAGATACCGAAGGCTATTGGCACAATCATGCCGTTGGCCTAGCACACAGGCGATTGAGTATATTGGATTTGGAAACAGGCGCTCAGCCCATGGTGAAGGGCGATTGTGTGGTGGCTTTTAACGGTGAGATCTACAATTTTGAGGTGTTAAAAGCGGAATTGGTGGCAGTAGGACAGGCTTTTGAAACCCAGAGTGATACCGAAGTATTATTGGTGGGTTATCAAGTTTGGGGTTGGAAGGTTTTGTTAGAAAAATTGGAAGGCATGTTTGCCTTTGCCCTTTATGATATCAATTTAGGAAAACTAAGAATTGCCAGAGACAGATTTGGTGAAAAACCCTTGTTTTATAGTCATACAGCGGAAGGTTTGGATTTTGCTTCCGAGATCAAGGCGTTACAAGCTTTGGGTTTGGGCAAGGGAATCAGCGATGTGGGATTGAGGCTATTTATGCAGTTGAGTTATATCCCTGCACCCCATTCTATCTATCAGGATATCAAAAAGTTGGAGGCTGGCTGTTACTTGGAGATTGCGTTGGATGCGGCGGCAGAGGATGCGATAAAAATTATCCGTTATTACGATTTGCGTGAAGAAGTTAACTTCAAAAAGGCCAGGCTGGATGAGATTTTGGGAGTAATGAATGAGCAACAGCAACAAGTCTATTTGCAAAATGAAATCAAGTGCTTGTTGAAACGCAGCGTTGCACAAAAGATGCTAAGTGATGTTCCTTTGGGTGCATTTTTAAGTGGGGGCGTAGATTCCAGCATTGTATCGGCAGTGATGCAGGAGATTCTAGAAGAGAGAAAATCTGCCGCGGAAAACAGCGATTCACTTGTGAGTAAGCGCATTCAGGCTACGGATAAGTTAAAGACTTTTTCCATGGGCATGAATGATTATAAGTACGATGAAAGTGAAAGAGCCAATGTGGTTGTGGCGCATCTGCAGAGTGAGCATTTTACGGAAAAATTGGATTATAATGGGGTTTTGCCTCATTTGGATGAATGGATAGGGTATTTTGATGAGCCTTTTGGCGATTCCAGTTGTTTGCCGACATCGGCGGTAGCTGCCATGGCGCGCAAAGAAGTAACGGTAGTATTAACGGGAGATTGTGCCGATGAATTGTTTGGGGGTTATGAGAAATACCTCATGGGCCATTACAAGCAGCAATGGAATCGTGTGCCTCATTCTATTCAAAACATGGTGGCAAAATTTGTTGGCTTACTGCCAACCACGCCCCGTTGGAATCCATATGTACGGAAATTTAAAAAGGTGCACAAACTGTCGCATTACTCCGATGAGGCCTTGGCTTATCGGTTAATGTGTATGGGTTTTTTACCCGAGGAAGTAAAAAAGCTGGTAAACAACAACCAACAAGGTTCTGCAGAGTTGGATATGTTGCAATGGGGCATTCGCTGGGGCAAATCTTGGGGAAGTCGCAACTTCTTGGATGAAAGCATGATACAAGATACCCAAGTGGTATTAGAGGGCGATATGTTGGTAAAGGTAGATAGGATGTGTATGCTGCAATCGTTGGAGGCCAGGGTGCCCTTTTTAGAGAGAGAATTGGTAGAATTGGCTTTGGCGATGGATGCTAAATGGAAAATCAAGGGCAAAGAACGCAAGTGGATATTGAGAGAAACGTATCGGGATATGCTGCCAAAGGAAACCTTAGACAACAGTAAAAAGGGCTTTGGCGTACCGGTAGATTTCTGGTTCAGGGGTGCTTTAAAAGAAGATTTACAACGCATGTTGGAACCCCAAAAATTAGAAGAACAAGGTCTTTTTCAAGTGGAATATGTGCAGCAACTGCTACAAGAACATTTGAGCGAAAAGGCCAATCACAAAGGCAAGTTGTGGAATTTATATGTCTTTCAAAAGTGGTATGAGCGACAAGGTAAGAGTATTTAGGGTTGTAACTATTCCGGTGTATATGAGTCTGATTTTGCGGGGTCAGATGCAATTTTTGCAGCAGCATTACGATGTTACCGGCATCACTGCGGATGATGGTTTTCATTTTGAGCGCATTGCACCGCGAGAAGGAATTCAGATGCATATTGTTCCATTCAAACGTGATATTTCGCTTTGGAGGGATATTTATTGTTTGTTTTTATTAATACGGGCGATGGTAAAAGAGAAGCCCAAATTGGTTCACACCCAAACACCCAAGGCTGGTTTATTGGGTATGTTGGCGGCTTGGATTTGTAGGGTTCCGGTGAGGATTCATTCTGTAACTGGGGTACCATTAGGACAAATGGAGGGCGGGATTCGCGGCAGGATTTTAAGAACCATGGAGTTATTGACATTCAAATGCGCTACCCATATTGTGCCGAATAGTAAAGGGGTTCATGCCTTGTTGTTAATCCACACGTATTTGGCAAACAGCGGGAAAATGGAGTTTTTGGGCAATGGAAGCACCAATGGTGTGCAATTGGATCGGTTTGTTTTTGATCCAGCCATACGCAATGAAATGCGTGAAAAATGGGGCATTCAACCCGATGAATTTGTATTGGGTTATGTAGGTAGATTGGCGCGCGATAAAGGCAGCATAGAGTTATTGGAAGCCTATAAAAATTTGAAACAAAGGCATCCCAAATTAAGGTTGCTGAGTGTAGGATTATTTGATAAAGATTATGGTATGTTGGGAGAGGCATTTGAAAAGGAAATCAAAGAAACGCCAGGGGTGATTCTAGCGGGCCGACAGCCAGAAGTGGTGCCCTTTTTTCAGATGATGGATATGTTGGTGCATCCCAGTTACAGAGAGGGATTGCCCAATGTATTGTTGGAAGCAGCAGCGATGGGTTTACCAGTGGTAAGCACTTTAGTAAACGGATGTATGGAAGTAGTGGAAGATGGTGTTACGGGCGATTTGGTGGCAGCAAAAGATGCCAAAGCCTTGGAAAATGCAATTGAATCCTTGTTTTTGGATACTAACAGAAGAGAAAAAATGAAGCTTGCAGCAAGAAACCGAGTAGCAGCTTATTTTGATCAAAAAGTGGTTTGGGAAAATTGGAAAAAATATTATGATCAGACGTTGGCTTCAGTACGCTAAAAATTATCCCGGTTGGAGCAGCAAAGAGCGTTACTTGGTAATTTCTTGTGATGATTTTGGTGCTGTGCGATTGGCCAATAAAACGGCGCGGGAATATCTTCAACAGCAAGGGTTGCCGATGAATTTATACCACTATGATCAGTATGATATATTGGAATCTGCGGAAGACTTAAACATCTTGGCAGAAACGTTATCTTCTGTTAAAGATAGCAACGGCAAATCTGCGGTTATTACGGGTTTTGGCATGGCAGCGAATATTGATTTTGCTGCAATGAAGGCCAATGGTTACACGGAATTCATAAACGAAACGGTAGATAAAACTTTTGACCGATTGGGCATGCAGGATGCATGGAAGATGTTACAATCTATGCAAGCAGAGGGTTTACTGGCTATGGAATTTCATGGCAGGGAACATGTGCATGTGGGTTGGTTGATGCAGCGTTTACAAGAGAAGCATCCACAAGTGTTGGCAAATATGGAGGTGGAATCATTGGCAGGATTAGAAAATGCGGGCACAAAGCATATTGATTACACCGCGGCTTTTGCTTATGATTCTAGCGATGAGTTTCCCCAATTGGCGGAAATTTTGGCTGATGGGATTGCATTATTTGAGCAGGTTTGGGGTGTAAAACCCGTTCATTTTACCCCGCCAGTAATGAAATATAGTAGGCAACTGGATGAAGTGTTGGTTGGCAATGGCATTCAATATTTGGATCGTGTATTTCAGAACCTGGAGTATTTAGGATATGAGGAAGCGGGAAAAGGAAAGCATAAAAAGCGTTTTCATTGGCAAAATCAGACATTGAAAACCAAAAACAATATTCCAGAAAGTTGGGGCGTAAAGGCGGCAAAAGGCGAATTGCATGCGATGATACGCAATTGTTTTTTTGAGCCGATGTGGAATCCGCAATTGGATTGGGTTAATAATACGATGGCACAGATTGAGGCGGCATTTGCCATGGGCAAGCCGGCGAATTTGGCTACCCACAGGGTGAGCTTTGTGGGGGGTATTGAAAAGGAAGTAAGGGACCGTGGAAACCAAGATTTAAAAAATTTATTGGTAGCAGTAAAAAAGCGTTGGCCCCAGGTACAGTTTGTGAGTACGCGCGAATTGGGAGAAATTATGAGGTCGAAAAAATAAAACTTTGTACACTTTGGCCTACTGTTTGTAAATGTGAGGCCAAAAATTACGTGTATGGAGTTAACGAGTACTAATTTTGCAGTTGCAGACCAAGAGATAATGAAACAACAAAGTATTGGGAAAATGGTTTACCGAATTGTAAAACGGATAATGGACTTTGCGGTTGCATTGATAGCATTGATTTTGTTGTTACCTGTTTTATTGGTGGTAATGGCTTTGTTGGCTTGGTTTCAGAATGGCAAAGTGTTTTTTACGCAAGCACGTCCAGGTTATCAAGGAAAAATTTTCCGGGTTATCAAGTTTAAAACCATGCGTGATGACAAGGATGAGGATGGGAAATTACTGCCTGATTCTGTGAGATTAACTAAAATTGGCAAGTGGGTAAGAAGCACGAGTTTGGATGAGTTGCCTCAATTAATAAACGTATTAAAGGGCGATATGAGTTTTGTAGGGCCAAGACCTTTGTTGGTTGAATACTTAGACAAGTATACCGAAACACAAAACCGCAGGCATGAAGTGTTACCCGGTATTACAGGTTGGGCCCAAGCCAATGGTAGAAATAATTTAAGTTGGGAGCAAAAGTTTGAATATGATGTTTACTATGTAGACAATCAAAGTTTTGCATTGGATATGAAGGTGTTTTGGTTGAGTTTTTGGTCGGTAGTAAAACGCGAAGGAATTTCAGCCGATGGTTCAGCAACTATGCCGATATTTGAAGGCAGGGTACAGGAACCATTTCTAGAGACATCGAACGATGGTGGACAACCAAGGTTAGGGGAAAAGAAGATCCTTATTTAAGAATTGGCGAAACCAACGACCGCACGTCCAAAGGTGAATCCAACATTGTTTGGAGTTTACAAGACATCAATTTTAGTATTGAGCAGGGAGATGCGGTGGGAATTATTGGCCGCAATGGTGCAGGAAAAAGTACTTTATTAAAATTGTTAAGCAGGGTGACTGCACCTACTACGGGGAATATTAAAGTAAAAGGGCGTATAGCCAGTTTGTTGGAAGTGGGAACAGGATTTCATCCGGAATTGAGCGGTAGAGAGAACATCTACTTAAATGGTGCTATCCTTGGGATGCGGAAGAAAGAAATTGACAGAAAATTTGATGAAATTGTTGATTTTAGTGGGGTGGAGCGATACATTGATACTCCGGTAAAACGTTATTCTTCAGGCATGTATGTTCGCTTGGCTTTTGCCGTGGCGGCAAACTTAGAAAGTGAAATTCTAATTGTGGATGAGGTTTTGGCGGTAGGTGATGCCGAATTCCAGAAGAAATGTTTGGGCAAAATGGGCGAAGTGAGCAAAGGTGAAGGCCGTACTGTTTTGTTTGTTAGCCACAACATGGCATCAATTTTAAATTTATGCCAAAAAGGAATGTTGTTAACCAATGGGAATTTGTCTTCTTATGGAGTAATC
>JAGKXC010000006.1 GCA_021151535.1 Sphingobacteriia bacterium
GCCAAAGACAATCGTTTTTACGAGTGTAATTCCATGGCTGCTCATCCAACGGAAGACAAAATTTTCTTGGCTACGGGAACAGGTTTGTTTGCAATTACCAACAAGGGTGCGAATGTAACCTTGTTGAAAGGTGGAAATTTTAAAGAAGTGAAGGTTGATCCAAACGGTGTAGCTTATGCAACTATTGGAACTGGTGGATTGTTTAAATATGATGGCTCATCCGTTACTACAGTATCTAGCTTTACAAGCCCAGGGGGCCGCGTTGCTATCGGTATCAGTCCTCAAGATGCCAATTATATTTATCTGTGTGGTGCGGCTGCCAATGGTTCATTCGCTGGTTTATGGAGAACCACCAATGGCGGTACTTCTTGGGAGCAAGTTGTAAAACAAAATTCACAAACAGATTTATTTGGTTCTAATAACCAAGGTTGGTATGATAACGTAGTTGGCGTGCATCCCAATAACAAAAACAGAGTTGTTATGGGTGGTGTTAATTTGGCTATTTGGGATGATGTTGATGGATTTAGAGAGATTGCAAGCACCTTTGGTGCACCATGGAATACTTCTTATGTGCATTCAGATAAACATGTAATTCAATGGAACACCAAAACAACACCTCCAACTTTAATTGTAGGTTGTGACGGCGGCTTATTCTCAACTCAAAATGAGTCAATTTGGACAAGTATTAACCGCGGATTTACAACTTTGCAGTTATACAATGTTGCTGCAAACGAATTAGGACATGTAGTAGGTGGTGCGCAGGATAATGGTACACAATTGATCAACTTTAGCGGAAACAGTGTTGCTGGTAAGCCTTCACAAACTGCTATTTCAATTTATGGTGGTGATGGTTTTGATGTGGAATTCTCAAGATTTGATCCCAAAATCATTTTCATGAGTACATATTATGGTACGGTTGCGCGTAGTGGAAATGGCGGACAAGCTTCGTCTACTTTCTTTGATAGCAGACAAGATGGTAAAAAACAAACTGATTTCAATACAACTTATTGTTTGTGGGAATCAGCGCCAAAAGTGTCTCGTTTATTCTTAGCGAAAGATGCTGAGGTTTGGATGGCAAAGAACCCTACGAATTTCACTGAAGATGTTGAATGGTATTTGGTTTCTAAGAATTTAGGGTCTGATCGAATTATTGAAATGGATTACACACCTGATGGTGATCATGTGTTTGTTTGTAAATATAACAAGCTGTATCGTATTGATAGTCTAAATTCAGCTACATTTACTTTGGACGCAAATCCTGGAATCAATGATATTCCAACTCCTATTTCAACAGTAACAATTACACCTCCAGCTGCTAGTGGCAGAACCATTACCTCTGTAAATGTGGATCAATCTAATCCTGAGCACGTTGTGGTTACTTTGGGTGGTTACGGTAATACTAGTTATGTTTTCGAAACTAACAACGCATTGGATGTTACTCCAACTTGGAAAAATATCACTGGCAATTTGCCAAGCATGCCTGTTTACGATGCAGTTGTAGACGTTGACGATCCTAGCAGAATCATTTTGGGTACTGATTTCGGTATTTTTGTGACTGAAGATGGCGGTACCACTTGGGTAGAAGCTAATAATGGAATGTCTCGCACGCCCGTGTTTGAAATTCGTGCATACGAATGGAGACCTTGGGAAGGTATGACCATTTATATTGGTACACATGGTCGTGGTTACTTTAAGTGCAGCTCTTTGTTAACCAATACGAAATCTGTTAAGAGAAATCAAAATGTTGCGATGAAAGTATATCCTAATCCTGTATTAGATAAGACTACGATTGGCTTCAACGCGGTTGCGAACTCTGAGGCAATATTAACCGTAAGAGATATTCAAGGGAAAGTGGTATTTTCTAAGAAGTTGCAAGTAACAGTAGGAGAGAATGAGGCTACTGTTGATATGAATAATTTTAGCAAAGGATACTATTTTGCTGAAGTGCTTCAAAACGGCAATAAATCGGTTGCCAAATTGTTGAAACAGTAATTTAATAGGAATTCAATTGAAAAGCCCCGTAATAAAACGGGGCTTTTTTTATGGTGTTTCTGCGGGTTGAAATCCTGTTGTTTCTGCGGAAAGAAATAAAGTTACTTATGCTAATGGGTTTATTACACTAATGAACCGTCGAATACACATTCCGCAGGACCAATCAAGAAAATAGAATGGTATTGTTTTTCTGCGGAAAAAGCAAAAGTAACGGATAGATTACCTCCTTTGGTTTTTACATCAATGGTATGAATAGCATTTGCGATAGGAGAAGAAGGCAGTAAATATTGTTGGAAATAGGCTATGGCGGCGGCGGTAACACCGGTTCCACAGCTTAGTGTTTCGTTTTCTACGCCTCTTTCATAGGTTCTCATGGAGATAGAAGGGTTTGAGTTTTGTGCGGCTAAAGATGAGTTGAGGGAGGGTTCTACGGCATTTACGTTGATTCCGGTGCGTTGATAGGTGTTATTGTAACGAATGGTCTTAGCCCATTGCACAAAATTAGCATCGTTTAAATCTTTCAGGCTTGAATCCGCCGCCGCGAAAAGGTTAGTATCTAAGATTTGAATATAATGGGGTGATCCTGTATTTAATTCCCATGCCCCGGGTTCATTATCAACGGGTTGTATCACGGAAACTGGGTTCATGGATAATGAAACTTCATTGCCCTTTACAGTTGCCGTATGCAATCCATCTGGGGCGATAAAAGTCATCTTTCCTTTATGGCCAATTCCTAAGTCTATAGCGAAATGGGCGATACATCTACCACCATTTCCACACATGCTACTTAAATGGCCGTCTGAATTAAAATATACCATTTCAAAATCTGCATCAGCATGATTTTGGAGCAACATAAGCCCATCTGCGCCAATTCCAAAATAGCGGTGACAAAGTTGAAATACAACTTGATTTACTTTTTGAAATGGCTTGCTTTTATTGAATTGTTCCTCGGCAAATGGTTGTAATTCAATTGTTTTTATCCATTTTTCCCATTGGTTTTCACGGTTATCAATGATTACAAAATCATTTCCTGCGCCTTGGTATTTTTTGAATGTTAAACCTGAAATGAACAATTGGGTCATTTTTTAAATCTATAAGTAAAATTAATCTTGTAGTGCCTTAATTATTGCTGGATCCATAATTTTCTTAGGCTCTTGAATTCCTTCTTTGAGGTTCAATGCGTAAAAAATACCCTGAATTTCTAAGTACATATTTCTGCTATCCAAACGATAAACTAAGGTGCTTTGATCGCCAAAATCTTGCAAATACAATTCCGTTTGCTGTGTAACAGCATTCCAAATTATTTGATAACTCGGACGATTGTTTTTTGGATTTGATTTTATACCCCTTAACAGTACTAATTTTATTTTTAGGGGATATTGATTTCGATAGGGGTCGTTGTTGTAATTGATAGAATCGGCTTGACTCAAGAAAGCAGAAGCGCCATGTTTTTCTATAACGGCAACGCTGTAAGTTGTCATGATTTGCCCGTCTAATTTTAATTTGCTGTTACCAAGACCTGTAAAATTTTCTGGGATTTTTGCTGTAGTTTTCGATTTGATTTTTGATGTTACAATCACCTCACTGCTGAGCTTTTGAATTTCTACACGTCCAACTTGAGCGGGTAATGGCTTCGCAATTTTGTCTTCGCTTTCAGGTACAGCTTTCAAATTGTCATCAGCGGCAATATTGACATCTGCAGGTGCAGATTCATCTTTGTATTCAATACCATTATTATCTGTTTCACCCTTTTCATCGGCAAGTGGTACATCGTAAAGAATTACGGCACTATCAGTAGCAGAATTTGAAGATTCTAAGTTATCTGAGATAACGTCTTCTTCATCATTCAAGGCGATTGTGGAATCGGCAGCAACTTGATTATTTGTTGTTGCCATTTCACTCATTTTTGATGTTTGTAAATAGGGCCATGCAATAATGGTGCTTACCACCAATGTAACTACCACTGCCGCAGCTGCATACCAGAATTTACCGGATGATTCTTCTTTTTCTTCAGCAATTCTATTGCCGATGAAAGTTCTTAATTCGTCTTTCCCTTCTTCCTTAATACCCTCAACCATCCATTGCATGAATTGGATATGTTCCCAAACTTCCGGACTTTCCTTGGCTTCCGACAAGAACGCGGCTTCTTCTTCGGGCGATAGCTCAAAGTTGAAATATTGCTCAATTCTTGGATCGTTACGCTTCATGTTGGTAGAAATCAGTGGGTTTGTAATCCTTTTTAATGATCACTTCTAATTGCTTCATACACTGATGTTTCTTTGCTTTTGCTACATCAGGATTGGCGAAGTTATTCGCTTCGGCGATGGTTTTCATATCAAATCCATCGAAGTAAAACATCAACAAGATATTTCTACAAGTATCGCCCAATAAATCCAACGCCTTCTTCACCAATGAGTAATCCATTTTGGAATCAGCATTCATTTCTGTAGCGTGGTTGTAACTTTTAATATGGGTTTCGTCTTTCACTCTTTTTTTTCTAGCGAGTTGTTTTAACCAGAGATTTTTCACAACAGCCATCAAATAGGTTGACGGCTTTACAGTAAGTTCAAAATCTGATTTTCTAGCGTTTTGCCATAGCACAACCAATGCTTCTTGGAGTAAGTCTTGGGCATCGTCGCGATCGCCGGAATGATTGATTACATGCTTGATAACCATCTGCTCATGTGATTTATATAATTCAATGAGCACTTCTCGATCACCGGATCGAATTCTTCCCAAAAGGGTGACTTCGTGGGTTAACTTTTGCGCCATTGAGCAGTGGGTAATACGTATTAATCGAAAAAAGTAAACGATTTGTGTTACAAATTAAACATTCATGACGGTTTTTGCGTTAAAAATCCATAAAATTTTGAAAATTTGCAGTTATATGAAACAGTTTATTGAAAGACACAAGTTATTGGCCTTTTTTGCAGCCGGCATTTTGGGTGGTGTAGCTAGTCTTGCTGCCTTTACATTTATTTATCCTTCTGCTCAGTATGGTATTGAAGAAAAGCAAAATGCGTCGAAGCAATTAGCGCGTTATGCTTCTTTAAATACCCAGCCAGCGTTTGATTTCACGGGCGTTTCTGAAATCGCCAATCCCGCTGTAGTGCACATCAAAACTACCATTACTTCTAGTTCTTCTTCCGAACAACAACGTCAAGGTATGCCAATGGATCCGTTTGAATTTTTCCAAGGCCCTCCAGGTCAAGGATTTCGTTTTGAGAATCAAGGTCCTAGACAAGCCAGTGGTTCAGGCGTTATTGTTAGTGATGATGGATATGTTGTTACCAACAACCACGTAATTGATGGTGCTTCAAAAATTGAAGTTATCCTAAATGATAAACGCACATACATTGCAGAGTTAGTTGGAGCAGATGCCAATACAGATTTGGCATTATTACGCATTGCTGAAAAAGATTTGCCATTTTTAAAGTTAGGTAATTCAGACGAAGTTAAAGTTGGCCATTGGGTTGTTGCTGTAGGTAATCCATTTAATTTGAATAGCACAGTAACTTTGGGTATTGTGAGTGCGGTAGGAAGAAATATTGATTTGATTCGATCGAAGGGTAACAAATATGCTATCGAGAATTTTATTCAAACAGATGCGGCTATCAATCCTGGAAACAGTGGTGGAGCTTTGGTGAATGTAGCGGGCGAATTAATTGGAATTAATACTGCAATTGCTTCTGAAACGGGTTCTTATGCTGGATATGGGTTTGCGGTTCCTGTGAATTTGGTTAAGAAAGTGGTGAATGATATCATGAAGTATGGGAAAGTGCAACGTGCGTTATTGGGTGTTAGTATCCAAGAAATTAATCAAACTTTGGCCGATGAAAAAGGATTAGCGGATTTGAAAGGTGTTTATGTGGCAGAAGTTGTAGATGGTGGAGCTGCAGATAAGGCAGGTATAAAGCAAGGTGATGTGATTTTGAAAGTTGCGGGTGTGGAAGTGAATTCATCTTCCCGTTTGCAAGAGGAAGTAGGTAAATATCGCCCTGGCGATAAAGTAGTATTCACCATTAGAAGGAAATCTTCTTTGATGGAAATTGAAGCTACTTTATTGAATGCAGATGGCAAAGCCAAATTAGAAACCGTAGCTACCAATGAAGAAGATAGCTATTTGGGTATGAAGTTAACCGTGTTATCGAGAGAAGAGAAATTAGCCTTAGGTGTAAAATCTGGGGTAAAAGTAACAGAACTAGAAAATGGAGCTTTTAAAAATGCAGGTATTCCATCTCAGTTTGTAATTACTCATGTAAACAATGAAGCGGTCTATTCTCCAAAAGGCGTTGTTTCAGTTTTGAAATCTTTAACTGGTGCGATTACCATTGAAGGATTAACCAAAGACAAGCAGGAAAAGGTTTACGCGGTAAAATTGCCGAGTAAAAAATAGACTTTAGAAAAAGTAACTCTGATTTGTTCTTATTTGAGTGTAAAAGGGCGGTTTCATAATATGGGGCCGCCTTTTTCTATTTGGTAAATAGAGAGTTGCAAACAGTTAAAACACTGTTAAAACAATATCTAAAATCAAATAGAGAATTAAAGAAAGTTATTCGTCTTCCAAGATATTGGGCGATATCCCACTTCCCATTCCCCAACTTCCGCCTTCAAATGGATTGATATCGTCTGCAGAGTTCATTTTGCTAGGCATAGTAGTGAATTGAGGCTGTTGTTTGCTGTATCCGCCTGGATCAAAACCACCGTCATATCCGCCGCCGCCTTCTCTTCCAATTAACATTCTTTCTTCTGGCTCTAAGTCAACAAATTTTGAATATTGACCTACAAATTTTGCAAATGCAGAACCTGTTTCACCATGACGGTTTTTACCAATAACAATCTCGGTTAAACCAGTAACTGCCGGCGCACCACCTTCATCTTTTGGTGTATTGGTGCCCTCAGTACTCATACCCATATTGGTGTAATATTCATCACGATATAAGAACATTACCATGTCTGCATCTTGCTCAATAGATCCTGATTCACGCAAATCTGAAAGTTGAGGTTTCTTGTTACTTCTTTTTTCAACTTCACGGGAGAGCTGCGCTAGGGCGATAACGGGTACTTTTAACTCTTTCGCCAATCCTTTCAAGGAACGAGAAATAAATGCAATTTCTTGTTCGCGGTTTGATTGACCTTTGGTTTCAGCACGCAGCAACTGCAAATAGTCAATAATCACCATATCCAAACCCGATTGAGAGTGTACTCTGCGGCATTTGGCATTTAAATCATAAATCGATAACTGTGGGGTGTCATCAATAAAGATTTGAGCGTGGGATAGGTTGATGGTTTTATCGTGTAATCGTTGCCATTCCTGTTCGGAAAGTGTGCCTTTTTTGATTGAATCTGCCGCGATTTCTGCTTCAGCGGAAATTAAACGATTCACCAACTGTACGTCTGCCATTTCCAGAGAGAAAATCATTACTTTTTTCTGGAAATCCACAGCTGCATTACGCACCAAACTCAGTGCAAAAGCGGTTTTACCCATGGCAGGACGAGCCGCAAGGATAACCAAATCGGAAGGCTGCCAGCCGGAGGTGATTCTATCTAAATCGCTGAATCCAGAAGCAACACCGGTAATACCATTGGTTTCGGTATTCTGTCGGGCTTCCAACTCTTTGGTAGCTTGGTTGATTAAAACATCTATGGAACGGAAGTTTCTTTTTAAACCAGAATTCTTGATTTCATATAATTTTCTTTCAGAGTCGTCTAAAAGTGTAAAAGAATCTAAGGTATCATCATAAGCTTCTACGGCAATTTCACCGGATACGCGAATCAATTCGCGTTGAATGAATTTTTGGGTTAGAATTCTGGCGTGGTATTCTAAGTTGGCACCACTACTCACGCGATTAGTAAGGTGAGCCAAATAATAGGGTCCACCTATGATATCCAATCGCCCTTGATTCCTCAATTCATTAGAAACAGTGAGTAAATCAATTGCCGTACCTGAAACATATAAATTGTGTATGGCCTCATAAATGGCCATGTTTTCTGGCTGATAGAAGTGCTTGGGAGTAAGGATTTCAATTACCTCGTGAACACGATCGCGTTCAAGCATCATCGCCCCTAAAACCGCTTCTTCTAATTCTTTTGCTTGAGGCGGAATCCTACCAATGGCATCAGGCCCAATTTGTTTTAGAATTTCATTATTTGGTTTGCGTCTTCTGTTGCTTGTTGGCGAATCCATAGAACCATCAAATTAAATTCATGGAACTCAATTTTTGAATTTTCCGGGCGATTATAGTTGTGCACATAGCATCGTGAGAAAAAGGTGGATAATTGTTTAAATTGTCCAAAATCTTTGAGTTAAAAGTCAATTTGTCAGTTATTAATCCCAATATATCGAATGGTACAAAAAATGTAGATTCCAAGAAAACATACAGGGTAGATTTTTGTGTTAAATTACACATGTCATTCAACCTTGAAAAGGTAAATTTGTATAACTGCATAGATTCATTGAAATGGAAGCAAAATTTTCACAAAGAGTAAAGGAAGTAATCCAATACAGCAGAGAGGAAGCCATTCGTTTAGGCCATGATTATATTGGCTGCGAGCATTTGTTGTTGGGGATCATTAGAGAGGGCGAAGGGAAGGCAATTCAAACGCTGAAGATGTTGGATATTGACCCACTTCGACTAAAAAAGAGTATCGAAGATATAATCAAATCTACTGCGGTTAAATCGGCGAATTTGGGGAATATTCCATTAACCAAACAGGCTGAGAAGGCGTTGAAGATTACTTATCTTGAGGCAAAAATATTCAAAACAGAATTAATAGGAACAGAGCATCTGTTGCTTTCTATTTTGCGCGATGAAGACAATATTGCCTCTCGGGTATTGAACCAATACGGTATCAACTATGATGTGTTTAAAAGTGCATTGGAGGAAGGAATTGAGCCAATTAGGGACGAAACATCTGGTAATGATGGAGACGGTGAAGGTGAAACCCCTGAAGATTACTACCGCGAGGAACAAAAATCTGCCGATATGCGCAAGGCAAAAGGTAAGAGTAAAACCCCCGTTTTAGATAATTTTGGTAGAGATTTAACTAAGGCCGCCGAAGAAGGTAAATTGGATCCCATTGTTGGAAGAGAAAAGGAGATCGAGCGTGTAAGTCAGATTTTAAGCCGACGTAAAAAGAATAATCCGGTATTAATTGGTGAACCCGGTGTGGGTAAAACCGCCATTGCCGAAGGTTTGGCGCTGAGGATTGTACAGCGTAAAGTAAGCCGTGTGCTATTTAACAAGCGAGTTGTGAGTTTGGACATCGCATCTATGGTTGCCGGCACCAAATATCGTGGCCAGTTCGAAGAGAGAATGAAGGCCTTGATGATGGAATTAGAAAAGGCAGATGATGTGATTTTGTTTATTGACGAAATCCACACCATTGTTGGGGCAGGTGGAGCCAGTGGATCTTTGGATGCAAGTAATATGTTCAAACCGGCTTTGGCGAGGGGTGAAATTCAGTGCATTGGGGCAACTACTTTGGATGAATATCGCCAGTACATTGAGAAAGATGGTGCCTTGGAGAGAAGGTTCCAAATGGTATTGATCGAACCAGCATCGCCCGAAGAAACCGTAGAAATCCTTCATAATATTAAAGATAAATATGAAGAACACCATGGTGTTCAATACCAGGATGATGCCATTAAGGCTTGCGTAGATTTAAGTGTGAGATACATGAGCGATAGGCATTTACCGGATAAAGCCATTGATATTTTGGACGAAGCGGGTGCCAGGGTTCACATTTCCAATATCCATGTTCCTAATGATATTGTTACGTTGGAAACAGAATTGGAGAACTTGAAATTGGAGAAATATAAGGTGGTAAAAAGCCAGAATTTCGAAGAAGCGGCGAAGTTGCGGGATAAGGAAAAGCGTGTGTCTGAAGATTTAGAGACCGCGAAAGCAAAATGGGAACAACAAACAGCTGAAGATCGATTCCAAGTAACAGAAGAAGATATAGCGGCAGTGATTTCCATGATTACGGGGATTCCGCTGAAGCGTATGGGTGAAGATGAGTCGCAGCGCTTATTAAAGATGGCGGAAATTCTGAAGAAGCGCGTTGTGGGACAAGATAAGGCCATCGACAAATTAACCAAAACCATTCAGAGAACCCGCGCTGGGTTTAAAGACCCTAATAGACCCATCGGATCATTCATTTTCTTGGGCCCAACGGGTGTAGGTAAAACTGAGTTGGCAAAGGCGTTGAGTGGATTTTTGTTTGATTCGGACGATGCGATGATTCGCATTGATATGAGTGAGTTTATGGAGAAATTTGCGGTAAGCAGATTGGTGGGAGCGCCTCCAGGATATGTGGGTTATGAGGAAGGCGGAATGCTTACCGAAAAAGTGAGAAGAAAACCTTACAGTGTTATCTTGTTTGATGAAGTTGAAAAAGCACATCCTGATGTATTCAACTTGTTGTTACAAGTGTTGGATGAAGGACAAATGACGGATTCTTTGGGCCGAAAAATTGATTTCAGGAACACAGTGATCATTATGACGTCTAATATTGGTTCTCGCCAATTGAAGGAATTCGGAACCGGTGTTGGTTTTGGTACTCAAAACAAGGAAGTTAATAAGGATAAGGAATCTAAACAGGTAATTGAAACGCAATTACGCAAATTCTTCTCTCCTGAATTTTTAAATAGGATTGACGATGTAATTGTATTTAATTCATTGCAAAAAGAAGAAATCATTCAGATTTTGGATATCAGAATGAGGAAGGTATTGAATCGCATAGCGGAAATAGGATACAAAGTTAATTTAACTGATTCGGCGAAGGGATTCTTAGCAGATAAAGGGTTTGATCCTGATTTTGGCGCACGTCCATTGCAAAGAGCGTTACAGAAATATTTGGAGGAGCCTTTGGCTGAGAAAGTTTTGCAAGGTATGGCAAAAGAGGGCGATGAATTGAATGTTGATTTTACAGAAGGAGCTGAAGAGTTAACGATTGATGTAGTTGCAGCTGTATTGGATGGCAAGAAAGAAGCAAAGGAATTACCTGCTTCAGTTTCGGGCGATGCGTCTAAAATTGACGAAAATGAAGTTGTAAAAGAAGTGCCTGCTGCTCCGGCTAAGTCAAAAAGAAAATCTAAAAAAGACGAAGATTAATTGAATTCTTTGAATATAAAAAAAGCCTATCCAATTGGATAGCCTTTTTTTATAAATATCTCCCGTCCTGAAATAAGTTGTCACACAAACAACTTATAAAATGAAGAAACAATTAGAACAAAAGCAAAAACGAACTCAAAGAGATTACAGCTTAGCCTTTAAATTACAGGTAGTATCAGAAGTAGAAAAAGGCGAGTTAAGTTACAAGCAGGCTCAGAAGAAGTATGGAATTCAAGGAAGAAGTACCGTATTGGTTTGGTTAAGAAAACATAGTATATTAGATTGGAAAGAACTACCAACTATGAACCACAACAAAACACCGGAACAAAAGATCAAGGAATTAGAAGCACTTCTTGCGATTGAGAAAGAGAAGGTTCACGTATTAAATGTTGCAATCGACATTGCAGATGAGATGTTGAAAACAGACATTAGAAAAAAGTATTTACCCAAACAATCAAAAAAGCAGTAGCTCCAATTAGAGGGATAAAGGGGATTAGCGAATTGTTTGGGTTAAGTAGGCAGTGCTACTACAAAAACAAAACCATCAGAGTTAAGAGAAATAAAGACCTAATGATTGTTCGAGAATTAGTGATGAAAATACGTTGTAGGATGCCTAAAATAGGCACAAGAAAACTGTATTATCTAATCAAAGATGAACTAAAGGAGAATAAAATAAAGCTTGGTAGAGATGTGCTATTTAACTTCTTAAGAGCAGAGCATTTATTAATTAAACCAACAAGAAATTATGTAAAAACAACCAATTCAAAGCACTGGATGAAGAAATACCCTAACCTGACAAGAGAAATAGTGGTAACAAAGCCAGAACAATTATGGGTAAGTGACATTACATATATTCAAACAGACAATGGCCATAATTACTTAAGCTTAATAACTGACGCATATTCTAAAAAGATAATGGGCTATGAATTGTTAGACAATCTATCTACAGTAGGCCCATTAAAAGCATTGGAATCAGCGTTGAAATCAAGAAAATATAAACATGAATTAATCCATCACTCAGATAGAGGTTTACAATATTGTTCAGCTGAATACGTCAGTAGACTAAAAGAAAATCAAATAAAAATCAGTATGACAGAAAATGGAGATCCATACGAGAACGCTATTGCTGAGAGAATTAATGGGATCTTGAAACATGAGTTTTTAATAAAAGCCGGTTTTAAAAATCATTTAGAGGCCGTTAATGTTATTAAAGAGTCAATTGAAATTTATAATGATCAACGACCACATTTAAGTTGTAATATGTTAACCCCAAATCAAACACATTTACAACAAAAAATAACCATCAAAAAATGGAAGAAAAAAACTTCGAAAGTTTTTACTCCCGAGGTTTAGTTTCATGTATTTTTGTTATTAAGTCCGTGTCAACTTTTTTCAGGACGAGACAATAACCTATATACTATTGAAAAAATCTTCTAATTTCCAGGAACCTTGCTTTATAATAAGGTTGGTTTAGCGCGTCTACTCTGATTCCTCCACTTACTGCTGCATGGATAAAATAAACATTTGAATCCGTTACTTCCGTAATGATACCTACATGTCCAGAAATTCGTCTGCTTGCATTGCTGCCGGTAAAACAAATTACATCACCCGGACGAGCACTCGATTTTGGAACATGGATACCTGCATCATGAAAGCCGCTAGAACTTGCTGGGGTTTTGATTCCCAAAGTTTTGTTATAGCAATAGCCAACAAATCCAGAACAGTCAAATCCGTTAGGATTTTTACCACCTGAACGGTATCGGGTACCCATATGGGTATATGCTTCTGTTAATAAAACATTGATTTCGCCCAAAGAAGTAGAATTTACCAATTCTGACGGATTTGTAGGATCAATAGCAACTTGATTTTGTTCTTGCGCTAAGGCACTGCCTACCATTCCCATGGCAAATAAGCAAACAATAAAAGAAATGCTTATATATTTTTTATATGGTTGATTGATGATGTTTTTCATGGGTTATGGTAATAATTTTATAATAGAAAGGTATCTTGAAGTGAAGGTTTGGCCTTGTTTTTTGCCTTTTTCTTCCCAACGTTTTTTCATGTTTTCGATACGATTTCCAGGGTTAGGGTGAGTAGATAGAAATTCTGGAATATTGGCGCTTTTGTTTTCTTTCTCCATTTTCTCGAAAAAGCCAGCTGCTCCAACAGGATTGTAAGAAGTTTGATATAGCCAATCAACTGAGCAATTGTCTGCTTCTGTTTCAGCATCTCTTCCGTAGCTTAATTGAGCAAAGTTGCTGGCGATGCGAAGCAATTGACCTTTGTTAGCGCCAACTACCAAATCAATTAACAGGTTAACACCATATTCACGAGTTAACGCATCGGTAGAATGTCTTTTTTCGGCATGTGCCATTTCATGACCCATCACACCAGCTAATTGGTCTTCACTTTCTAAATATTTCAGAATTCCAGTGTAGATATAAATGAAACCACCAGGCGTGCAGAATGCGTTTTGAATGGTATCATTTTGGATAATTCTCAATCGCCAAACAAAATCTTTTCTATGGGTAATCAAGTTTGTGTTGAGTATACTATCGCGAATTCCGTAAAGATATTGGTAGATTTTAACGTGTTTAGCAGAGTCTAAAATAATGGTTGTACGACTAGTGTCGATGCTCTGAGCCACTTGTTTTCCAAGGGCTACATCACTTTCAACGGGGAAAACATTTACTTTGCTAATCCAAGATGAGCAAGCCGCAATAGTGCTAGAAATCACAAAAACCAATAACCAAACTAAGCGTGCATTTTTCATGTCGCCCGTAGTTTGCAAAATGTATGCCAGAAATTAAAATGGGTAGTCGATTCCGATTACAACGGTGGTCTCATTAACAATATATTTTCCCATGCCGGTTTGAATTCCCCGATTTAAAACCCAGCGTTCATCTAGGGTTTTGGAAGGGTCTCTCAACGGCCAACCCCAATCAACCCGAAACATGAAGAAATCTAAATCGAAACGCATTCCAATTCCAGTGTTTACGGCAACTTCACTTATAAATGTTTTGCGGTTAATTACGCCGTAGTTGGGATTTGAGGAAGCAGCCGAAGAGAAATTCCATATATTCCCAGCATCCAAGAAAAGCGCGCTTTCAATAAATTGCTTTATTAAAGTAAATCGATATTCAAGATTGGCTTCGTAAATAATTTCACCGGATCGATCAATGATTGAACTGCTTGAGACAGGCATATCTCCTGGGCCTAAACCACGTGGTCTCCATCCGCGTAAGCTATTACTTCCACCAATGAAATATCGTTTGTCGTAAGGGATGATATTAGAATTTCCATATGGAATTGCCAAGCCCATTTTGGCTCTGAATGCAATGGTATTGAGTTCATCTATATTTCGTCTGAAGCGCACTTCAGTTTCAATTTTGGTGTATTGAAAGTATTTCACGCCAAATAATTGGTAGCTACTATCAGGGCGAAAGTTGGGTTCAAACAAATAGCGATAAGCCCTATGCAGATTGCCCGACGCCTCCAAACCCATTCGTAAAAAAACGTAGTTGGTACCCGGTTTTTTTCTGTCGTTTGCGTAAACCATGCCCAATTTAGCTGCCGAAATGAGTTGATTTGTAAAAACTCGTTTCACAAAATCTTGGTCAAGTTCGGGTAATCGAGGGAGGAAATTGGGATTTAGTACGTTTCTGTTATAACTTAATTCTATGGGGGTATAGTACCAGCTAAATTGGGGTCGGATAAATTGGAATGAGACACTAGCGGGTAAACTAGATCGCATAAAATTGGGATTATTCTCAAATTGATAGCTTAAAGAGAAAACCGTATTTCTACGTTCGAAGTTGTTTTTTGCATCAATTTTACTTAGTAACTGAAAGTTGGGTAGTGAAAGTTGGGCATTAAAACCTTGCTGAATACCTTGAGCGAAGTTTAAAGTATTAAATTCACCGCGTTTGAAAATTGCTTCCCAAGAAGTAATACTCGAAATTTTTAGATTTTCTGCATGTCCCCAGAGGTTGTTATTGTTGAAGCTAAGAATACCAGCTAAACCAAAGCTTCGCTGAGATTGGGTTTGAAAATTGGTTCCTGAACTACCTTGCGGTGAATACAAGGCTTGTGGTTCCAAATTAAAGAACATCCGAGAGTTGGCTTTCACTGTTACAATAGTTTGTATAGTGAGGGTGGCAGTATCCACTTGTTGTTGAATATCTACATAATCAAACAATCCCATTTCTACCAATCCAGTATAGGTTCGGCTGGTTCTTGATTGGCTATACCAAGTACCGGAATCAATTTGAATTACGTTTCGAAGTGTGGTTTTTTGCAAAGGAAAATGATTCATTTCATACCATTGTCCAGGCATTCTAGCTTCCATTGGGAAGGAATTTTGCATGTAAATAGGCGAACAAATTACTTTAACTTTTACTTGGCCAAACTTGTATCTTTTTAATGGCGATGCGGGCTTGGGGGTGCGCATTTTTAAATGAACAGCACCTTGTTTTTCAAGGTTTAATGTGTCAATTTCCCAATGAAACAACGCAGGACTAACTTCGTAATAACCCCTGTCTCTGAGTTCTGTAGAAAGCACCTCTTTTGCGGAGGTAAGTTCTGATAAATTTACGGGCCACCAAAGTCGATAAAGGTTATTACTTACCAAAATAGTATCAAGTAAAGATTTTACAGTGCTATCTTGGGGTTCGATGAAGAAGGAGTTTAAGCGATAGGGTTTTTTAGTATAAACATGATACTCAACTTTGGCTTTGTGGTTTGATTTGAAGGTGATATAATTCACTTCGGCATCAAAATAACCCACGTTAAATAAATAATTTTTGATATTGTTGGCAGAAAGGATGCATAAATTATCGTTAAGCAGAACCGGAGGTTCGCCCCATTGATTCCTTAATTTAAATCGCCAAGCAACAGAATCATTTTTTTCTGGATGCTTATAACTGGTAGCCAGCGCATAGCTCCAAAGGAAAACCGGCAAGCGGTTGAAAAGCACGCGTTTGTTGGTTCTGTGTAGAATTTGAGCTGTGATTATACCACTTTTAATAGCTTTATCGCCATGAATAACAACCGTATTTTTTCTTAATAAATGATTGCCTTCGGGGATGGTTTTTTTAACACCGCAGCGCGATAAAGTAAGGGAGATAAAAAAAGTAAATAAAAAGACAGCCGTACTTCGGCGAAATCTCACTGGAAATTTTTGATATTTGTTGTTCGATTTCAAGTACCTATTGAATTATGCCAAGTCATTCACAAATGAAACAATTAACGGCCTTGCGAATGGCAAAGTATAGGCAAAAATATGGTCAATTTGTGGTGGAAGGGCGCAAAGCGGTAGAGGAAGTATTCCACAGTGGGTGGGAAGTGTTGGGGATTTGGTGCACAATGGAATTTGCAGAAAAGTACAATCCACTATATTCATTTGAAGTGATGGATGATTTGGAATCCAAGAAATTAACAGCTTTTGAAACTTCACCCGGTGTAATTGCATGGGTAAAAATGCCTGAAAACAGGAGTTTGAATGCGGATTGTGATTTTATTTTGGCATTAGATGGTATTTCGGATCCAGGGAATTTGGGCACAATTATCCGATTGGCGGATTGGTATGGATTGAATCAGATATTGGTGTCGAATGATACTGTAGATGCTTTTAATCCCAAGGTTTTGGCGGCCAGTATGGGGTCTTTTTTGCGGGTAAATGTTGTATATGGTGATTTGGTTGGTGAGATTCGGCGTTTTCAGAAATCCTTCGGAATAGCAGGTGTCTTGGGTGCAGATTTGCAAGGCGATTCAATTTATAAAATGGAATTTCCTTCAAAGGCGATGCTGGTAATGGGTTCTGAATCACATGGATTACGTGCAGATGTTCGGGATGTATTAGGGCGATATGTTACAATTCCGAAACATGGTTTTGCGGAGAGTTTGAATGCCGGGATAGCAACAGCCATTTTGATGGATAATTTTTTGCAAAAAATGCAAAATTTTGCTCGCTTGTAATTCGTTAAATTGCAAGTAATTTGTGAATTCTTAGTTGGTGATGAATATTGAAGGGAAAATACAATCCTATAAAAAGGCCTATTACAAGCAGCAAGCGGTAAGGGTGGCTTTATTTTGGGGGTTGTTATACTTGATATTCTTGGGGTTTGCCGTTTTTTTAGAATACAATTTCTGGTTTTCTGAAAATGTTAGGGCAATATTATTTGGATTGCTGATAGTGGGATTGGCAGGTTATCTTTGTTTTGGCATTTGGATGCCCATTAGAAGATTCCGGTTGAAGGGGAATGTTATGTCTAACGAGGAGGCAGCAAAGAGGATTGGCCGCAGTTTGACAGGGATTGAGGATAAGTTGTTGAATTACTTGCAGTTAAGCAATAGATTCAGAAATACGGAAGAAGTTGAAGGTTTGTTTCAACCAGAAGCATTAGGTTTGTTGGGGGCTTCTATAGATCAGAAGGTTTCGGAGTTAGGAAAATTTGTATTTACCGAAGCTTTAGATTGGCAAAAGTATGGTCTAATAGTGAAGCGATTCGCCATGTTTTTGGTAGTTTTAACTGGGATTTATATTTCTCAAGCTGCCAAAATTCAGGAGGGATTGACGCGAGTTGTAAAGTTTCAGGAGAAGTTTGTTCCAAGGGCACCATTTATTTTGAAATTAATTAGCGAAAACCGCGTGGTTTCGGGACAGGCATTGCTTGTTGAATGTGAGGTGAAGGGCAATAAATTGCCGGAAGAAATTGAAGTGTTGATTTTTGGGCAGTGGGTAAAAATGCAACAAAAATCTTTGGGTAGATACCTAAAACTTGTTGAAAATTGCACAGAAGATTTTGAATTAGAATTTAGGGGTGGAGGTTATTTGTTGGGGTCATATCCAATAAAAGTGGTTCATTCTCCAAGTTGGGAACAAATTAAAATTAGGGCACAGTATCCCAAACATTTAAAGTTGGAAGATGGTGAAATTCCATTTTCTAATAATTTGATAATACCAGAAGGAACCCATTTGCGTTTTGAGTTTGCAACTCGTTATTCAACAGGTTTTAGTGTTTATGAATCTGGGAAATGGATTCGTAAAATTGGGGTGGCATCTAAAACAGTTTTTCAGAAGCAAGTAGCTGGCAACTTTGATTTGAAGTTTGCATTGCTTGGAGAATTTGGTTTAAAGTCTGATACACTTGTTTGTGGAATTGAAGCAATTAAGGATATGTATCCTAGCATAGAGGTTGAGGCAAAGCAAGATAGCTTGCAATTAGGGGTATGGTATTTTGGGGGTGTTGCTACCGATGATTATGGAGTTGTAGAGACCAAAGTGATATTTAGGGGGGTGGGAAAAGGATCACCTGCTAGGGATACTCAGTGGAGGGTGCAAACGGTTTGGAAGGGTTTAAGTGTAACATCGCCCGTTGCATTTACGATGGATACGCGGATGCAATTTTCTAAGAATACGACCGCTGTAGAATATTATTTCACTGTGAAAGACAATGATGGTTTTCATGGGGGGAAGGTAACCAAAACGGATGTTAGAAAGCTGCAATTGGTGGATGAAATGGCGGTTTTGCGGAATCTTGAAAAGCAAGAAGCTGGGGTGGGTAAAGGCATGAATTCGTCTATGAAGACTTTGAAAGAATTGCAAAAAGAAGCGGGGAAGTTACAGCAAGAATTAAATAGCAAACAGGGGATGGAATGGGAGCAAGAGAACAAGATAGATAAGTTTGTAAAGGATCAACAAAAAATGCTCAATACGATGAAACAACTGCAACAAAAGCAGGAGAAATTGAATGAGCAGAAAAAGAATTTGGATCCTAGTAAGATGGATATTCAGCAAAAGAAGGATGAAATCAGTAAACAGATGAAGAATTTGGTGAATCCTGAGATGCAGAAGTTATTGGATGAGTTAAATAGGTTATTGCAACAGAAGGCAGACAAGGAACAGATTCAAGATAAAATGGATCAGATCAAATCTGCCAATAGGGAATCCGCAATGGAAATGGAAAAATTGATGGAGCAGTTGAAGAATTTGGAATTGGAAGAGGCGGTTGATTTGCAAGTTAAAGCAATTGACGATTGGATTAAGAAACAGGAGGCATTGGAAAAACAGACTCAGGGAGCCAAGAAGGATGAATTATTGGAATTGAAAAAGGAACAGGAATCTTTGAATAATGAATTGAAAGAGATACAAAAAGGGCTTCAAGATATTGACGAGAAAAATAAGGCTTTGGAGAAACCGATGGAATTGAAGACGGGAATGGAAAAGCAGAAGGAAGCGGAAAGCGAGGCGCAGAAAGCAGCCCAAAATTTGGGAGAACAAAAGAAATCTGCCGCAAGTGAAAATCAGAAGAAATCTGCTCAGAAAATGAAGGAGGCAATGCAGCAATTGCAAGAGAGTTTTCAAAAAGAACAGAATAAAAGGGCTGCAGAGGATTATCAGACTTTGAGAAATTTGTTGGAGAATTTGATTGAAATTAGCCGTAGACAGGAGGCGCATTTTGTACAATTAAAGCAATTATCTGCTGAAAATCCGCGTATGCAGGCAATGAACCGAGAACAAATGCAATTGCGTGAAAGTTGGAAGTTTTTGGAAGATAGTTTACAGGCATTGTCGAAAAGGCAGGCGGCAATTTCTCAATTTGTTACCAAGGAAATGAATAAAGTAAATTTTTCCATGGAAGAGGCGTTGCAAGCGTTACGCGTTCGGAACAACCGAAAAGCGGCTATGAATGAACAATTTGTGATGACGGGGATGAATAATTTGGCGGAAATGTTGATCGAGAGTTTGCAAAGTATGCAGCAACAGATGCAGCAAAATCAACAAAAACAGCAAGGGAATCAAAGTTGTAATAACCCCAATAACAGTGGGAATAAAAGTGGAAAGCCAAAGCCTGGTGGGAAGTTGAGCGAAGAGCAAAAGAAATTGGGGGAAATGTTGCAGCAGATGCAGCAGCAAAAAAATGGTCAACAAGGTGCACCAAAGCCTGGTGATAAGCAGGGGAATAAGCCGCAGAATGGTGGAAATCAGAGTGGAGGAGAGCCACAAAAAGAAGGGAATGAGGGAGAGCAAAGACGAAAAATGAGTGAAGAATTGGCAAAAATGGCTTTGATGCAGGAACAGTTGCGCAGACAGGTTGAGCAGTTGCGTCAAGAGTTGGGAGGAAATGGCAATGCTGCCACCAATAAATTGCTGAAGGAAACAGAGAATTTGATGGAGCAGCAGGAGAAAGACATTGTGAATGGTAAAATTAATCAACAGAATGTTGAACGCCAGAAGCAAATAATGACTCGGTTGTTGGAGCATGAAAAGGCTGATAGAAAACAGGATCAGGAGGAACAGAGGGAGTCAAATCGCGGGCGAGCAATTTCGGTGGATGTTCCTGCGGAGATACAAGCGGAAGTGGAATTAAAAGTGAAAGAAAAAGAACAATTGCACAAAGTGCAACCAGGTTTTAACGCATATTACAAACAAGCGGCAGGAAGTTATTTGCGAAAAACTCCTTAACTACAAAGGGTTACAACCTTGTAAAACCTAATACAATTATAAAGGTCGTAAAGACTTTTGTATCTTTGCAGGGTATGTCGAAATATACCATCACTGCCGCATTACCTTATGCGAATGGCCCAGTACATATTGGTCATTTGGCTGGGGTTTACATTCCTGCTGATATTTATGTAAGGTTTTTACGATTGAGGGGTGAGGAAGTTTTGTTTGTTTGCGGAAGTGATGAGCACGGTGTGCCGATTACCATGCGTGCAAGAAAAGAGGGCATTACGCCACAAGACGTGGTTGATCGATATCATAAAATCATTGGAGATTCATTTAGAGATTTGGGAATTTCCTTTGATATTTATTCTAGAACTTCGAATGCTACGCATAAAGAAACGGCTCAAGCATTTTTCTTGGATTTATTGAAGAAAGGCAAATTCGAAGAAACTCGCTCTGAACAGTATTTTGATGCCGTTGAGCAGCAGTTTTTAGCGGATCGTTATATTTTGGGGACTTGCCCAAAATGTTCCAATCCAGATGCCTATGGTGATCAATGTGAAAAATGTGGTTCAACTTTAAGTCCTACCGAATTAATCAACCCAAGAAGTGCATTGAGTGGAACGCCACCTGTAATGAAGGAAACATTGAATTGGTATTTGCCTTTGGGTGAAATTCAAGAATCATTCCTTAATGAATGGATAGGCAGTAAAACACATTGGAAATCAAATGTTGTTGGTCAGTGCAAGAGTTGGTTAAATGATGGTTTAAAATCTAGGGCGATGACCCGTGATTTGGATTGGGGAATTCCAGTACCGGTTGCAGATGCACAGGGCAAGGTTTTGTATGTTTGGTTTGAAGCGCCAATTGGTTATATCTCAGCTACAAAAGAAGCAAGACCAACAGATTGGGAACAATGGTGGACAGGTGATTCCAAGTTGATTCATTTCATTGGGAAAGACAATATTGTTTTCCACTGTATTATTTTTCCGGCGATGTTGCACTTACGTGGTGATGGATACGTGCTTCCAGAGCAAGTGCCTGCCAATGAATTCTTGAATTTGGAAGGTCAGAAAATTTCAACTTCCAGAAATTGGGCGGTTTGGTTAAATGAATATTTGGAGGAATTGCCTAACAAGAAGGATGAATTAAGATATGTTCTAACGTCAATCGCCCCGGAAACAAAAGATTCTGAGTTTACATGGAAAGATTTTCAAACCCGTGTAAATTCTGAATTGGTAGGGATTTTAGGAAACTTTGCAAATAGAGTATTGGTGTTGATGCACAAGTATTATGAGGGGAAAGTGCCTACGATAACGCAGAAAAATCCTGGATTTTCATTGGCAAATTTGGTTGAAAGTTTGGATTTATTGAATGGCGGTGTGGGGAATAAGGAGCAAATTCAATTGGCATTGTCGAGTTTGGTACAAAGGAGTGAAAATGACGCAAGAAAAGGGTTAACGGCTTTGTATATCGAGCCTGTGAAATCATTATTAAAAGAGTATAAATTTAGAGATGCTCAGTTTGCGATGATGGAATTGGCCAGATTGGGTAATAAGTTTTTGGCAGATTTGGAACCTTGGAAATTGGTGAAAACCGATGAAGTAGGTACAGCGCAAATTATGGCAGAGGCCACAGAGTTGTTGCTGAATTTGAGCATGTTAATGGAACCTTTTATGCCAGAGGCGAGTTCAAGATTGTTGCATCAATTAAATATGGAAGGTGATGCATTGACTCAAATGAAAAAATCGTTTTGGAATGATACAGATTTGGGATGGCAATTGATTCCTGCGGGACATCAATTGGGGCAGGCTAGTTTGTTATTCCAAAAGATAGAAGACGAAGTGGTAGAGAAACAAGTTCAGAAATTACAAGCAGCTGGAGCGGCAAATTTGCAGGCTCTGCAAGAAAATGAAATCAAACTGGCAAATTCAAATTCCAATGGAGCGGCAAATGGAGTAATACATGCAGATATTGATTCCTCAGCAAATCCTGTAAAACCAGAAATTCAATTCGATGATTTTGCAAAAATTGATCTGAAAGTGGGTATAGTTCTGGCTTGTGAAAAAGTTGAAAAGGCAGATAAATTGCTGAAATTAACAGTTGATCTAGGGTTTGAACAACGTACCATCGTTTCAGGGATAGCTTTGCATTTTCAGCCAGAAGATGTTGTAGGCAAGCAGGTATCTGTGGTAACGAATTTAGCACCACGAAAAATGCGCGGAATTGAAAGTCAGGGTATGATATTGATGGCCGAGGATTCCAATGGAAAATTGGTATTTGTATCGCCAAATACTGCTGTGGCTGCGGGTTCTGGTATTTCGTGAGAATTCAGACGATTTTTAGATTTTCTTGAGGTATTCGTATATTTTAAAGCAATTTTCATTGCTTCATCGATAATCCTTTCATTGGTCCATTCGGAATAATATTCATTCAAGCCATTCGCGTTTTCGGTTAATAGAATGTGATGAGGCTTGATGCCAAAAAATTCGCAAATGGTTTTTCCAAAATCAACGCGTATTTCTTTTAAAACCAAGCAACCAAGTTTCTCTAATGCTGCTGCATTACATTCTTGTTCATATTGATTTTTTATGGGAATAATAATCATCCTCTTTTTTAAAAAAAGCCCTTCGGCAGGAGTTTCAAATCCACCTGCTGTTATCAATCCTATGGAAGAGCACAAACTCAGCGAAAAAGTTTCTTTAGCTAAAGGATAAAATGTTATGTTGTCTTCTGTGAATGATTTTTGGATTTCGGCAGAAAACAGATGAACTTTAACAAAGGAAAGCGAACGAAAATATTTCACCAATTCTTTATAAGAATATTGCGGTAAATAGACAGTGATATGTGCGGTTTGATTTGGAATGAGAACTTTCGATTGAGTACAATTATTGGTTTTTCTTATCGATTCCTTAATAATAGGTGGTAATATATTTGGATGATAAGGTTGAAAATGAAAACCAATATGTGCTGTTGCGTGACAGTAATTTCTCAATACCCATTCCCCAATACTGTTTCTAGAATATGGTCGAGGTGATTCTGAATATTGAAAGCTTGCTTGATGGCCTATTTGAACACTTGGGATTTTTTTTAACCTACATGCCACGCTTGTTATACACTCAAAATCATTGATAATTAAATCATATTCTTCAACAGGCAATTTAAATGCTTGAATCATTAATTGCCATGGTTTTAAGTGTTTGATAATTTTCCAGAAATCTAACCCTCCAGCTTCCTTATAAAATAAGCTAATTCCTGTTGATCGATATTTTACTGGTAGTTCCACTGGTAGGTTAGCATTTGAACCAGATAAAAAAACGTCAACTTCTCCATATTCCTTTAAGAATGGCAATATTTCAGATGCTCTGCTAATATGCCCATTCCCAGTTGCTTGTACTGAATATAAAATTTTCATTTTTCGGCTAATTATGTAAATGCTACCAAAGACGATTCTAAATCTCTATTTGAAGCATTTGGTAAAACGGTTGGGAATGTAACACCTTCCAAATCTTTTAATGAATTTTTAAATTCATTTTTTTGTATCCTAGACATTGGCTGATGTTTGTAGATTTTCCATTTACCGTCTTCGAATTCCAAAGACGTTAAGTTTTCGATCCAATCTCCACTATTTAGATATCGAACAGATTTTTCGCTAACTTTAATAATCCGATCCTGCGGCTGGTGAATATGTCCGCAGCAAACAATATCATAACCTTCCTGAATGGCAAGTTGAGCCGCGGTTTCTTCAAAATTTGAAATCCATGAAACAGCTTGTTTTACACTGTCTTTCACTTTTTTTGACAGACTCATTTTTTCTTTGTCCATGAATTCTAAAAAGCGATTGATTTGGTGATTTAGCCAAATCAGAAAATCGTAACCTTTTCCGCCCAATTTTGCTAATATTTTGGCACTTCCTTTTGTAGTAGCATCAAAGATATCGCCATGAAAAAACCAAACCTTCTGACCATTTACATTCAAGATTAATTTATCATCTAAAACAATATTTCCCATTTGGGTGCCTGAGTATTTTCGTAATGCTTCGTCGTGATTCCCTGTGATGTAATAAACTTGGGTTCCTTTTTCAGCCATTTTCATGATTTTTCGAATCACTTGCATGTGTGAAGCTGGAAAGTATGATTTTTTAAATTGCCAGATATCGATAATATCGCCATTTAAAACCAAAATTTCCGGTTTAATGGATGATAAATAATCGCAAATATCTTCAGCATGGCATCCAAAAGTACCTAAATGCAAATCGCTAAGAACACAAATTTCGACTTTTCGTTTGGTCATTTGGCTGTTGTTTTTATATTCTCAAAATACCAATTGGTATGTTTTTCTAAAGTTTTTTTGAAGTGAAGTTTTTGTGAATGTAGATTTATCGCACTTAAATTAGTTAACATTAAATTAATATAAAATTATTTTACAACCTGTCGCGTTGTATTTTTGTAAAAGTCATCTTTGCGGTTTAATAGTTGCGTTTTGAAAAGGAAATATATAATACGGGATTTGAGTTGGCTGTCTTTTAATGGCCGGGTTTTACAGGAAGCAGAAGATGAAACGAATCATCCTCATGATAGATTAAAGTTCCTAGGCATTTTTTCAAATAATTTGGATGAGTTTTTTAGGGTAAGAGTTGCTACTCTGAACAAGATGGTGAAGCTGGGATCGGCGGCTAAAATGCAACTTGAAGCAAATCCGGAAAAAATCATCAAAGACATTCAACATGGTGTAGTTGAGCAGCAGGCAATTTTTGAGAAAATCTTTAAAGACATTTTGCAGCAGTTGAGTGATCGCCAGATTTTCATTAAAAATGAAAAGCAGTTGAATAAAGAGCAAAAAGATTTCGTTACGCAGTATTTTGACGAGAAGGTGCATACACGGATTGTGCCGTTGATGGTTGAAAGTATTCCGAGTATGCCTTTTCTGAGAGATAGGAGTATTTATTTGGCTTGTGTTTTGGGCCATTCAATTAACCCCATCATGCAGCGTTATGCTTTGATTGAAATACCTGTTGGCGATTTGCCGAGATTTGTATTATTGCCTTCAAAAAAGGGTACATCCGACATAATTTTACTGGAGGATATTATTCGGTTTAACTTGCCTTATTTATTTGCTCCGTTTGGATTTGATCGTTTTATGGGTCATGTGATTAAGGTAACCCGCGATGCAGAAATGGAGATGGACAATGATTTCAATTCGAATTTAATTGACGAATTGGAGAAAGGGTTGAAAAACCGAAAAAAAGGTAAGGCCACACGATTTGTTTATGATAAGCAAATAGATCCCAATTTATTGGATTGGTTGGAAAAACGATTGGGATTAAATAAAAAAGATCACCTAATTCCCGGCGGAAGGATTCATAATTTTAAAGATTTTATGGATTTCCCTAAGCAAGTTTTTCAGGATATTGAAGAACGTCCAAAGCCTTTTGTGCATCCCTTACTGGTGCAACCATGTAGGATCATGGATGTTATCAATAGAAGCGATGTAATGTTGCATTTTCCTTATCATTCATTTGATTCAGTGATAGATTTGTTGCGTGAATCTGCCATTGATCCAGCAGTGGTGAGTATCAAAATTACCTTATATCGCTTGGCCAGTGATTCCAAAGTGATCAATGCTTTAATTAATGCAGTGAGAAATGGGAAACAAGTGTTGGTGGTAATTGAATTGAAAGCCAGATTTGATGAAGAGGCGAATTTGAGATGGAGGAGAAGATTGGAAGAAGAAGGCGTGCAAGTGAAAATAGGCTTCCCCGACATGAAAATTCATGCGAAGTGTTGTGTGATTAAGCGTAGAGAGTTTAATAAAACCAAGCTTTTCGGATTTGTTAGTACAGGAAATTTGAATGAAAGCACTGCTAGAGTTTATGGGGATCATTGTTTGTTAACCAGTAATGCGAAAATTCTAAACGACGTAAACAAGGTGTTTGATGTTCTTGAAAAGGATCATTTCCATCCGCATTTGTTGAAGTCTATCAAAACCCTAATCGTTTCTCCAGAGGGCACTAGAAGAGCGTTTCAGCAGCAAATTAAAAAGCAGATCGCCCTGAAAAAGAAAAAGAAGGATGCGCAAATTTTGGTAAAATTAAATTCTTTGAGTGATAAAGAAATCATCAACGATTTATATGAAGCGGCCAAGCAAGGCGTAGATATTCAATTGGTTATTCGTGGGATTTGTTGCGCAGTTACCGATCAAGAATTTTTCAAGAAAAAACCACGTGCAATTAGTATTGTGGATCAATACTTGGAACATGCCCGGTTAATGATTTTTGGTTTGGGCGATGAAAAGGAAGTTTTTATTTCAAGTGCAGACTGGATGACGAGGAATTTAGATCATCGGATAGAAGTTTCCGCCCCAATTTTTGACCCGAGCATTCAAGAAGAATTATCACATATTATGAACATCCAGCTCAAGGAGAACCAGAAAGCACGTATTTTGGATTTGAGTTTGAGTAACGAATACATTGAGCCTGCAGAAGGCGAGCCGGCCGTTCGTTCTCAATTGGAGATTTATCATTATTTGGTTGAAAAAACATATCACAAAGGATAGGCCATTGAATTTAGGAGCGATTGATATTGGAAGCAATGCCGTAAGGCTTTTGGTGGCGCAAGCCGTTCCCTATAAAAAGGAGATTGATTTTACCAAGCTTAGTTTACTAAGATTGCCATTGCGATTGGGGTTAGATGTATTTGAAAACGGAAAAATATCGCCAGAAAAAGCGGAACTATTGCTTAAAAGCATGGAGAGTTTTAAACTCATCATGGAGATTTATGGGGTAAAGAAATTTCGGGCCTGTGCAACCAGTGCGATGCGGGATGCGGCAAATGCGAGTGAAATTGTTGCTAACATTAAAGAAAAAACGGGAATTGAAATCGAAGTAATTTCTGGAAGAGAAGAAGCGGCAATAATTTATGAGACCCATTTAAGGGAAAGTGGCAGTAAAAATGGGAGCACTTTGTATATTGATGTAGGTGGTGGCAGCACGGAATTAACGCTATATTCTTTTGGGGAAAAAGTATTGCAAGAGAGCTTTGATATTGGAACGATAAGGTTACTTAGTGGTAAAGTAAAGGAGGAAATTTGGGAGGATATCAAGCGTTCGGTTAAATTGGCGGTGAAAGACCATAAACCTTTGATGGTTGTTGGCAGTGGCGGCAACATCAATAAATTATTTGCATTATCCAAAAATAAGGAAGGTGATCCTATGGCATTGGGCCAGTTGGAAGTTTTTCTAAGGGATTTGGGAAGTATGTCGCTTTCGGAGAGAATGCATACTTTTCAATTGAGACAAGAACGAGCGGAGGTGATTGTTCCCGCCCTTCAGATATATACATCCATTTTGCGCTGGAGTGGAGCAAGGAAAATTTCGGTACCCAAAATCGGTTTAGCCGACGGCTTGGTGCGCAATATCTATTATAATCTATAATGGTTTACAGCGTTAACGGGCGATTAAAATCTGATACTCTATAATGGGTGTTCCCCAGAAACAGTAAACGGCAATTTGTGCAAAGATGCAAAAGTTAAAAAATCGTTTGTATTTGCCACAGTTAGATTTAAAGCCTTTCCAGAATGAGGTTTAATGTGCAATATGCATTTTCCACCAGTTGTATAGGCTTTGCCTAATCGGCCGAAACGATATCCCCAACCACCAAATTCCTTTAAAGGCGAAATCTGAATGGAGTGGATGGCTGAAATTTCTTCGGCAGGGATAAATTTTTCTTTTACAAAAGGCCTAAATCGGTATTTGACACCTTGATTTGAGATGGAATAATCTAATTTTACCCAGTAAAGTATCAGCAACACTAGAAGTACGATTGCTATTGGAAAGATGAGTATTTCAAATGGCTTGGGTTCGAGATATTGGCTTACTGCGATGATTGCGAATACAATGAACATTATTGGGTACACCAATTTGTGCATGTTAAAGGATTGAGAAAATTGGGGAGAATTCATGTGGACACTAGGATTTCAGAGGGTTAACAAAGTTAGCCAATGGGATGAAAAGATTTCTTTAATATTTTTTGCACGGATAGATGTGGATTTAAAAATCTATTTGTTATATTTGCAGCCCGATTTAAAAACAGATTACGATTATGACCAAGCGTACTTATCAGCCTTCGAATAGAAAACGTAAGAATCGTCACGGATTCCGTGAGCGTATGTCTACCGCTAACGGACGTCGTGTGTTGGCTTCCCGTCGCAGACGCGGTCGTAGCAGCCTTACCGTAAGTAACGAGCGCGGCCACAAAGGCTAAAAGCGCGGAAATGTGCGGGATGCAGCATCCGGCAATTTCATATCGTCTAGGTGAAGGCTTCAGTAAAACTGAAAGACTTTGTAGTGAAAAACTGATCGCCCGATTGTATCAATCGGGCGATTTTATTTCTAAATATCCATTGCGTATAAATCTGGTATTATGTGAATTACCAGAGAATGTTCCATGTCAAGTAGTTTTTACAGTTGGTAAAAAGCGATTTCCTTCTGCGGTAAATAGAAATCGAATAAAGCGATTGATGCGTGAATTGTATCGGAAGTCAAAAATGCCGGTTTATCATTACTTGAACGAAAATGGAAAGCAGCTGGCGATGTCGATGATTTACACCGGAAAGGAGTTGCCAGATTTTCAAATGTTAGAAAAACAATGGACTTCGATGCAAAAGAGGATAATGAAGAAATTGGATGAGATGATAATGTTTGAGTTGAGAAGTGGAGAAGTTGGGGCAGAATTAGGTGCTGAGGCTCAGAAGAAAGTGGGGGGGTCGAAATGAAGTACATTGGAATCGCACTAATAAAAATTTATCAGTATGTAATTTCTCCTTTGTACGGCCCAACCTGTAGATTTCATCCAACTTGCAGTCAATATGGACTAGAGGCATTCAAGAAGTATGGATTTTTTAAAGGTGGATGGTTAACGATTAGGAGGATTGGGCGATGTCATCCATGGGGTGGGAGCGGGTACGATCCGGTGCCATAAATATTCGATAAATCATTGAATAGAAGGGTTGTGATTGCTAAAATTATTTGCTATATTTGCAGCCCTAAATTTTTAGCCAAATAAAAAATTATGAGTAAACAACAGTACGAGACCGTGATCATTTTGACACCCGTACTCTCTGAACAGCAGATGAAAGACGCTGTTTCCGGCTACAGAGAGTTGATCACGAGCAACGGTGGGGAAATGGTCCATGAAGAAAACTGGGGCCTAACCAAACTAGCCTATCCCATCCAGAAAAAAGGTACAGGTTTTTATCACCTGTTTGAATTCAAAGCGAACACAGATTTTATCAAGACTTTCGAGTTGGCTTTCCGTAGAGATGAGCGCGTATTGCGTTATTTGACGGTAAAGTTAGACAAGTGGGGTGTTGATTACAATCACCGTAAGCGCAATGGTGAATTACGTTCATCAAAAGACGAATCAGCTAAGAAAGCTGCTAAAACAACAGAAAGTGAGGGAACTGAGTCATGAGTAAAGAATCAAATTTCGTATTTAACCAAACTCCCCAAGTAATCCAAAAGAAGAAATACTGTCGTTTCAAAAAACACGGTATTAAGTACATTGATTACAAGGACAAGGATTTCTTGTTAAAGTTTGTGAATGAGCAGGGTAAGATTTTACCACGCAGAATTACTGGAACTTCTTTGAAGTATCAGCGTAAAATGTCAGTTGCAATCAAGCGCGCACGTCACTTGGCTTTAATGCCATTCGTTGCCGACGGTTTAAAATAGGAGGATAGAAGATGAAAATTATTTTAACTCAAGACGTAAAAAACCTAGGACATAAGGACGATGTAGTAGTTGTAAAAGACGGATACGGACGTAACTTCTTGATTCCACAAGGTAAAGCCAAATTGGCTTCTGAAAGTGCATTGAAAATGTTGGCTGAAGATATTCGCCAGCGTGAGTTTAAGATGGAAAAGCTTCGCAAAGATGCCGAGGCATTAGCAGCAAAATTGAACGGAGTATCTGTTACAGTTGCAGCTAAGGCAGGAAATACTGGTAAGATTTTCGGATCTGTAACTTCTTTGCAAGTTGCTAACGCATTGAAAGATAAAGGGTATGATGTAGATCGTAGAAAAATTGTTTTCGACGATATCAAATCAGTCGGTCAGTACGAAGCGAACATCAATTTAGCTAAGGACATTAACGCCAACATTACCATTGAGGTTGTTGCCGATTAATTAGTTAGGTTATAGGTATAAAGAAGGCTGCCAATTGGCGGCCTTTTTTTTTAATTATTTTTTAGAATTTGGAAAAAACGTAACTATTTATCAAGTATTTAAGGGCTTTTCGTGTTATTTTTGCAAGACTATGTGGGATCGTTTTGCTACCCTGATCCTCAAAAAACGGGTATACTTCATTGCTGCTATTCTCCTTTTTACAGGAGTAATGGGTTATTATGCCACCAAGGTGGAATTGGAATACAATTTTCAGAAATTGGTACCATCGGATGATCCAGATCATATAGCATACAAAAAATTTAATGCCACCTTTGGTGAAGACGGAAATAAATTGGTAGTGGGGTTTGCCTCAGATCAGCTATTTCAGTTAAAAACATTTCAAGCTTATTATAAGTTAAGCGAAGAGTTGTCCAAGCAAAAAGGGGTAAAAGATGTTATCTCTCCCACCAAATTGTTCAGTTTGAGCTTGGATACTGCCGATAAATTTGTACTTCACAAATTTATACCAACCATGCCGCAAACACAGGCGGAGGTAGATTCCATCAAGCAGATGTTCTTGGAAATGCCCTTCTACCGTGGCTTGTTGTATAACGAAGAAACAAATGCATGCTTGTTGGTTATTAGCATTGAAGACAAATTTTTGAACTCTAAAGAAAGAAAAGACCATGTGTTATTATGGGAGAAAATCATTCGGAAATTTGCTGCAGATAACAATCTAGAAATCCATTTAAGTGGTTTGCCTTATGTGAGAACCATGTATGCAACTGAAGTGAGAGCCGAAATCATTATGTTAACGGCAATTTCTTTTGTAGTAACTGCGTTGTTGATCCTTTTATTCTTTAGAAGTATTTCAACGTTGTTGATCTCTTTGTTGTTTATTGTGATTGGGGTTGTGAGTATGCTAGGATTGTGCGGACTGTTGGGTTATAAAATTTCATTACTAACAGGTACTTTGCCTCCGTTGTTGGTGGTTATTGGGGTTCAAAATACCATCTACTTAATTAATAAATACCACGAGGAATATAGCAAGTGTAGGAACCAAGCTAGGGCATTAACACGTGTAGTTTCCAGAATTGGATTGGCTAACTTCTTGATTAACTTCACAACTGCTGTAGGTTTTGGTACATTTTATTTTACCAAAATTCATATTTTGGAAGAATATGGTATGGTTTCCTTCTTGGTTATCAATATCGTTTTCCTAATTACTTTGATTGGTCTTCCGGCTCTATATAGTTTCTTGCCAGTACCATCAGATAAACAGATTCAACATTTAGAAAATAAAAATATCATTAAGTTTTTGGATTGGGTGAAGTTTATGGTATTTAATCATAAACGCAGAATTTATTTCTGGTTCACGCTGTTCACATTATTAAGTACAATTTTTGTTTTCCGTTTAAGGCCGCTGGCATTTATGGTGGACGATATCCCCCATGATTCACATTTGTACAAGGATCTTGAATTTTTTCAAGACAATTTCAAAGGTGTAATGCCATATGAGATTTTAATCAAAACAAATGACGAACACGATGCTGCAAATCCTACAACCTTGGCCAAGGTTAACAGTTTGCAAAAAGCATTGAAGCGTTTCCCTGAGTTATCTAAACCCATCAGTTTGGTAGAGATTGTGAGTTATGCCAATCAAGTGGTAAATAATAATGATCCAGCTTATTACCGTATGCCAAAAGTTACGGATTTGGGCGATATTAGTATGCGAATGCCAGAAGGGAAAGGTAACAACCAATTGATGAAAGGATTGATGGACAGTTCCCATTCTCAGTTGCGAGTTTCTTATCAAATCCGTGATGTAGGTTCTGTGCGATTGGATAGCATCAATAATGCGATTTATGAAATTCTTGAACGTATTTTCCCTAAAGAAGAATATCAAGTTCAAGTTACCGGAACATCAGCAGTATTCTTGAAAGGAAATAGCTATCTATATGGCAGCTTAAATCAAGCTACATTCTGGAGTATCTTCATTATATCATTAACCATGGGATTGTTATTCCCATCAATTCGAATGATTATCATCGCCATTATCCCCAATGCAATTCCATTATTGGTTACTGCGGGAACCATGGGGTATTTTGGGGTGCCACTTAAACCCTCTACCATTTTGGTATTTAGTATTGCTTTTGGTATTACAGTGGATGCAACCATTCACTTTGTAATTACTTTCAGAAGGGAATTGGTGAAACATAACCATACCGTGAGGGTAGCTTTGAGTAATACCATTTCAGAAGTGGGGCATAGTATGATTTATACCATGGTTGCGATTTGCGCTGGATTCATGATATTCGTTGTATCCAGTTTCCAAGGTACAGTATGGTTGGGATGGTTAACTGGTTTAACATTAATGGTAGGTATGGCCGCAAATTTGTTTTTGTTGCCAGCTTTAATTCTTACATTGGAACATCGATTGAATCCAAAAGAAGAATTGGAAGATACCGTTCTTGATATCGAAGAGGAAGAAGATGGTGAATCTTCAACTTCCGATGTGATTAGGGGTTAGTTTGTTTTAGATCAATTGGTTGCATCCACGGATGTCGCTAAAATCTAATCTACCCATAACCTCAAAACTTCCATCTTCATAAACTTTTCCTAAATCATCGGTGGCGATAAAAGCACAGCTATAGATGTTTGCTAAGTCGATAACACAAATTCTGCCAGTTTTTCCAAAACCCATCCATGATTTTGCGTCCATTGGGTCTTGGATAATAATTTTCATCCAGGGCGGACAAACAAATCGACCGGAAACAGGATGTGTATAGGCTTGCGACAGCAACTCTGTCATGCCATATTCTGAGTCAATTGAATTGATCTTCCAATTTTGTTTCAGAATTGCATGTAATTCTGGGCGGGTTAATTCTTTGCCTCTGCCTTTCATTCCGCCGGTTTCAATGATCGTAGTGTACAGAAGTTTGGAAGAATTAGGGCGATGCATTGAAATCCAATCGCCCATTAACAGCAATCCAAAGGTTACGCCAAAGAGAATTGTTTGGATGCCCTTGGCTTCATTTTCTTGCAATATTCCCCATAATTTCTCATAATCATTTAAGTAAAAACCACTTCCGGATTTACCCAATTGGATCAAATGCTCTACCATGTAGATCAAGCTAGAGCCGGATCTTTCAAGGTAACTGGGCAGTAAGCCGATGATGCAATATTCTTTGGGACTCCCAAATCTAAATGAAAATCCATCTAAAAAGCTCGTTTCGTAAATAGCGTGATTTAGTACAAGATGTTTAGATGGTTGATTCAGTGTAGTGCCGCTGGAAGTAAATGTAAGTAGTTGGGAAATATTAATGGATTCCTCCGCAGTAAGAATGGTATGCGATTTAAAAAACTGAATGGGTAGAAAACTGGGTTGAAAATTTATTCCCAATTGATGCAATATTGGGTGCTCTGATTGATTTTCAATAAAATAATGGTTCTGCCACTGCTTATATATCTGTAAATTTTGTAATTGAAAACACATGATTTCCCAAGCGAGTTCGTTAAATTTGGAAGAACTCATGCTGAAAATTTGGTTTTCGATATCTGGTATGGTGCTGTTTGGCATATTGGGCTGTACCGACAGCAAAAATACGATGGGAATCGTTCCAAATTTGAAATTTCAGCAAACCACGGTAATTCCTAGTGGTTTGGGTTATGATAGTTTGGTGTGGTTAGACGTGCAATTTGAAGATGGCGATGGGGACATTGGCCTTGGTTTATCAGATACTCTCGGTGATTTCGCATACGGAAAATATGATTTTCACAATTTGAAAGTGTATTATTTGTACTTAGAAAATGGCCGGTGGGTCTATCCTTTAAATCCACTTACATCTGCGGATACTATTACATTTCATGAGCGATTACCTGTTTTAACACCAACTGGAAAAAGCAAAGCTATAAGTAGTGATTTAAGGTTAAAGATTCCAGTGAAGCCTTATGGATTTTCGGGCGATTCAATTAAATATCGCCTACGAATTTCTGATCGATTAAAACATCGCAGCCAATGGGTTGAAAGTCCTTTGTTGGTGGTAAAACCGCAATAACGGGAGTTAAGGAATTGATAACTATTTGTGTAATTTGGGTGAAGGAATGGGAATTATCGACCAAAAAACAATAAATTCGCTATTTATTTAAGTATTGGCACAACCTTTGAAAATGGTCGCAAACATGAAGCGTTTGATAATTTTGGCTTTAATAGCTATAACAGGATTTACTCAGGCTCAAAGAAGTCAGTTAATGGGCTTCGTAGATTCAGATGTGATTTTGGGTAAAATGCCTGAATATCAAGCGGCGATGCGCGATTTGCAAGACATGGCTGGCAAATTTGAAGGTGAGGCAAACCAGATGAAAATTGCATTGGATCAATTACAAAGAGATTATTTGGCGGAAGAAGTTTTGTTGAGTAATGAACAAAAGAAATTGAGAAAAGAAGCCATTGCAGCTAAGGAACAAGAGCTATATCAATACAGAGAAGCAAAATTTGGCCCCAACGGTACTTTAGTTAATGAAAGAATGAAATTGGTTAAGCCTTTGCAAGACAAGGTTTATGAGGCCATACAATCAGTTGCAAAAAAAGAGGGTTACGCTTTTATTTTTGATAAGAATGGCGGAGCATTGATGTTATATGCAGATCCCAAGTACGACAAAACTTTAGAGGTTATGGAAGCGTTGGGCATCACAACAACCGAAGATGGCCCTTCGAAACCCTTAAACGGCGCAGGCAAGCCTGGTGCTCAGGGAACTGGAAATCAAGGTGGAACGGGAAAGCCAAATTCCAATAAACCGGGTAGTAAGCCGCCTGTGAATAACAGTGATTCCGATGAATAGTAGTTTTATTTAGTTTAATTTAAGAACCAAACATTTTTGTATTCAATTAAATATCATTAATTTGTCAATTAGTAAACACATCTTTAATTTTAAATATCAATTAACAACATACATGAAAAAAGTAATTTTATTTGTCGCGCTAACAATGATTGTAGCTGTGAGTTCAGTTGCACAAGCTCAGAAAATTGCAACTGTTAACACACAAACGCTTATCGACACTATGCCTCAGAAGGATTCTGCGGATGCAAAATTGGCTGCAATCGCCCGTATTTACGACGAAAAGTTGCGCGATTTGCAAATGGAAATGCAGAACAAGCAAAAAGAATATGAAATGAAAGTGAACAGCAAGGCGCCAGCTACCCAATTGGAATTAATTCAAAAGAGTTATGAGCGTTTGGTTCAAGAGTATAAAGAAACTGAAGAAATGGGAAATGCCGAATTGCAAGAAGCTAGAGCCAAGGAATTGCAGCCATTGGTAGATATCATTAAGAAGGCAGTTGGAGAAGTGGCTAAAACCAAAGGTTATGCCCACGTTATTGACAACGCTGCGGGTGTGGTTTTGTGGAGTATGAATCCTTCGGATGACATTACTGCTGCAGTTATAGCTCATTTGTTAAAGAAATAAATCAATTAGATTCTATATCAAAGGGCTATCTCAACATTGAGGTAGCCCTTTTTTTTGTACTTTTGTTCGATACTGCGCAACATGGTTGATCAATCAAGAACAGGGAAAATTGGCATTTTTGATTCTGGTTACGGTGGGTTAACCGTGATGCGAAAAATTGTAGATGTACTTCCTCAGTATCATTATTTATATTTGGGCGATAATGCGCGTGCGCCCTATGGCAATCGCTCATTTGAAGCAGTTTATCATTATACCTTAGAGGCAGTTAATTGGTTATTTAGCCAAGGTTGTGAATTGGTAATTTTGGCCTGTAATACTGCATCGGCGAAGGCTTTGCGACAGATACAACAAACGGATTTACCTTTGCGTAATGATGGGAAGAATGTTTTGGGGGTGATTCGCCCTACCACAGAATTCATTGGATCGTTAACGCAAACGGGTTCAGTTGGGATTTTGGGAACGGCAGGAACGGTGAAATCAGATTCTTATCCTATCGAAATTCATAAGTTTTTTCCAAATGTAAAAGTAAGTCAAGAGGCATGTCCGATGTGGGTATATTTGGTTGAGCATAACCATTTGGAAGGTGATGGTGCGGATTATTTTGTGAATCATAATTTGGAGAATTTGCTGCGTAAGGATGCGGAAATTGATACTATTTTGTTGGCTTGCACCCATTATCCATTGCTTTTAAATACAATTAAGAAGTTTGTTCCGGAGGGGATAAAAGTGGTTTCTCAAGGAGAGATTGTAGCTGAAAGGTTAGTGGATTATTTGATCAGGCATCAAGAGATAGAGAGGAAATTGAGCTTGGATAGTACAAGAGAATTTACAACCACCGACGATGCTGAAACCTTTAATCAGCATGCATCTTTGTTTTTTGGTGAACAAATTTTTGCGCAACAAGTAGTATTGGGCGCCTAAAATGCGATTGGGTTTGTAAATTTGAAACATGACGCCTGATCGATTGAAAGATATTATTCGATCCTTGCCTGAAAAGCCAGGTGTTTACAAGTATTTCGATGATGCGTCTACCATCATTTATGTAGGCAAAGCGAAGAGTTTAAAAAAGCGCGTTTCTAGTTATTTTACCAAGCAGCATTACGAAAATCGCAAAACAGCAGTTTTGGTTAGTAAAATTCACCACATTGAATATACAGTGGTGGATACGGAAATGGATGCGTTGTTGTTGGAAAATAGTCTTATCAAGGAGTTTCAGCCTAAGTATAACATTAGTTTAAAGGACGATAAAACGTATCCATTTATTCGAATAACAGCTGAGCGTTTTCCTCGTGTGTTTCATACTAGGCAGCAGATTCGCGATGGCAGTGAATATTTTGGTCCGTACGCAAATGTAAAAGTGATGCATACGGTACTGGATTTGATAAAAAAATTATACCCCACCCGAAATTGTAATTTGGTGATGACGCCAACCTCTATCGCCCAAGGGAAATTTAAAATTTGTTTGGAGTACCAAATTGGGAATTGTATGGGGCCATGTGAGGGGAAGCAAACGGAGGCAGAATATTTGGCCAATATTTCCCATATTCGGCATTTGTTAAAAGGGAATTTGGGTGAAGTAAAGAAGCATTTGAAGCAGTTAATGTTGGATGCTGCTGCCGATTTTAAGTTTGAGGATGCACAGCGGTATAAGGAGAAGCTTGACGCTTTAGAGCGCTACCAATCCAAGAGCACAATTGTGAGTGCGATGCTAGGTAATTTGGAAGTTTACAGCATTTCATCGCTAGAGAAAATGGCATTTATTAATTATTTACGCGTGAGCCAGGGTTTGATTGTGGTGAGCAGAAATATTGAAATTCGCAAACGATTAGACGAAACTGATGAGGATTTATTGGAGTCGGCGATTGGAGAAATGCGATTGCAATATGGTGATGATTGCAAGGAAATTGTACTGTCGCACCAGCTAGATTTGGAATTGCCAGGTGTTGGGATTACGGTTCCTAAGTTGGGTGAAAAGCGAAAATTGCTGGAGTTGAGTATGAAGAATGCTTTGCTTTATAAGCAGGAGAAGTTGCTTCAATATGAAAAATTGAATCCAGATGTAAGGGTGGATCGTTTGATGGAGCAGATGAAAAAGGATTTGAAGTTAACGGAACAGCCACGGCATATTGAGTGTTTTGACAATTCGAATTTTCAGGGTAGTTATCCAGTGAGTGCGTGTGTAGTTTTTAGAGATGGGAAGCCGGCGAAAAATGATTATCGCCATTTTAATGTGAAAACCGTTGAAGGTCCCAATGATTTTGCTACGATGCAGGAGGTAATTGGGAGAAGGTACCGCAGGTTAATGGAAGAAGGGAAATCTTTGCCACAGTTGATAGTTGTTGATGGGGGCAAGGGGCAGTTGAGTGCGGCGGTAGAAACATTGAAAGAGATTGGAGTTTATGGCAAATTGGCGATTGTGGGAATTGCCAAGCGTTTGGAAGAGATTTATTATCCAGAAGATCCATTGCCTTTGTATATTGATAAAAAATCGGAAACGCTGAAAGTGATTCAGCAGATGCGTGATGAAGCGCACCGATTTGGCATTACTCACCATAGGGCACGCAGGAGCAAAGGTGTAATTAAAACTTCGCTTACGGATATTCCAGGAGTTGGAGAGGAAACGGCAAGGATGTTATTGAAAACTTTTAGAAGTGCAAGGCGTGTAAGGGAAGCATCGGCAGAGATGTTGGCGGAGGTAGTGGGGAAGGCAAAAGCCACGCAGATAAAACTTTATTTTGAGCAAGAAATAAAAGCCATTGAAGCACATGAAAACCAGTAATCCATCTTTGGTTAAATTGCATGCTTGGCTAGAAAAAGCGAAGCAGGAAAAGGAAGTTACATTGCTTTGGAGTGGCGGGTACGAAGATGTTTATGGGACAATGCAGGGTATGTGTGGTTGGGGGGTAAAGCAGCGTATCGAAGGATGGGAACAGTTTGGTGGAAGAAAATTGGATCCGCAAGTTTTATGGATGGCCAGGGTTTCTTATGATTTAAAAAATCAATGGGGGCATGGATTAAAGAGTAGTGGTAAGGTTTTTGGTGAGGTGCCAAACTTGGAATTGATAGAACCTCGTGAGTGGGAGGTGTTGACATGTGGTGGGGGATGCGTAGATGATTTGGCAGTTTTTCGGGAAATAGTAATTGGATGTGAACAGAAGATTAAAGAGCAGTGGTTGGGGGTAGAAGGGTTAAGTGCTGATTGGGATGGTGAATTGAAGAAGAAGCGCCAACAATTGCTTGAGGAGAATAATGAATCTATTGTTTTTAGTAATGGCGTAGAAGTTAGTCAACTTCATCAGAAAGCCGAAGCTCAGATTTTATGGACTGCAGATGTGGCCGAAGCTGAGTATTTGGCTTGTATAAAGCAAATACAAAAGCATATAGTGGAAGGGGATTTTTACGAATTAAATTATTGTATTTCCTTCACTGCTGAAGAAGTTGAGTTAGACCCATATCGGGTTTTTGAAGTCATGGCTCAAGTAGCGCCTGCTCCTATGATGTGTTTTGTGAAACGTGGAAATCATTTTTTGTTATCGGCCAGTATGGAGCGGTATATATTAAAACGGGGCGATTTTTTGCTTTCTCAACCCATTAAAGGTACCATTCGCAATGCGGATGCATCGCCAGAAATATTGGCAAAAAGATTAGCGACCAGCGAAAAAGACAGGGCAGAAAATGTGATGATTGTGGATTTGGTACGCAATGATTTATCGCGCGTTTGTGAACCTGGTTCTGTAAAAGTTTCAGAATTGTGCGGAATTTACGAATATCCACAAGTGCTGCAAATGATTTCAACAGTTATGGGCAAAAGCAGAAAAAATATCGGTTTGCAAACTGTTTTAGAAAGTACTTTTCCAATGGGTAGTATGACGGGTGCACCCAAAATAGAGGTTATGCATTATGTTGAAGAAATCGAGCGATTTGCTCGGGGCTGGTATTCTGGCGCCATGGGTTGGGTTTTGGGTGATGACTTTGATTTAAATGTTGTGATCCGTGGAATACAATATTTAGAGAAACAACACAGCATGCAATTTGCAGTTGGCGGCGCAATTACCATAGATAGTGACCCAAAGATGGAGTACGATGAATGTATGGCGAAAGCTGCCGCAATGCTAAAATCGTTAGCCGCCAGTGGTTACCAATCTGCCATTGGTTGATAATGCTAAGAAATTAGCAAATACATGGAACTTTTCAGAAGTTGTTAGATCGCTATTGAGCCTCTAATTCAAATTTATAACCTACACCTTTAACCGTATAGATAAATTTCTCATTAAGCTTTTCGCGAATCTTTCTCACGTGAACATCAATGGTTCTGTCTACAACCAATACTTCATTTCCCCATACATTTTCAAGAATTTCATCTCTTGAAAAAACCCTGCCTGGGCGGGATGCAAGAAAGCTTAACAATTCAAATTCTTTTCTTGGAAATTGTAAAGTTTTGCCGTCAAACTCCACAACAAATCGCTCACGGTCGATTTTAATAATACCAAAATCAAAAACCTCAGGTTCTTCTATTTGGATGGCATTTCTTCTGCGAAGAATGGCTTTGATTCGGCTAAGTAATACTCTTGGTCTTATGGGCTTGGCAATGTAATCATCTGCGCCAGCTTCAAATCCTGCCAATTCTGCAAATTCTTCATTTCTTGCAGTTAAGAAAACCACAGGGATATGTTTGGTTTCAGGATTTTCTTTTAATTGCCTACATGCTTCCATTCCATCCATGATGGGCATCATTACGTCCATCAAAATGATTTCGGGTTTTACTTTGGTAGATTGTTCCAAAGCTTGCGCTCCATTAGCAGCAATGTGTACCTCAAAACCTTCCTTGGAGAGAGAATGACGAATTAACTCGAGAATATCCATCTCGTCATCTACTACCAGAATTCTTGGCTGTCCTTTTAACATATCATTACAAAGGAATCGATGATTTATTAATGCACAATTCCTTTCGTGTTAATTTTGTGTTAATCAATTTTAATCGATTAAATTACAATTAATTAAATATTGTATTAACTGTTTATTTCCCAGTAGCTGGTTGACCTTTGATACCAAAAACTTCTGCAAGTTTGGCGGCTAATTCTTCACCTCTCAAGTTTTTGGCGATAATTTTACCGGCTGGATCAAGTAATACAGTTGAAGGGATAGAACGAATGCCATAAAGCTGACCCGCAGCACTACTCCAACCTTTCAAATCACTTACGTGTTTCCATGTGAGTCCATCTTTTTCTATTGCGCCTTTCCAACGTGTGGGATCTTGGTCTAAGGAAACACCATAGATTTCAAAACCTTTGTCTTTGTATTGGTTATATAAAGCCACGTTGAATGGATTTTCTTTTCTGCAAGGACCACACCATGAAGCCCAGAAATCAATCAACACATACTTGCCTCTTAAGCTACTTAATGCCAACGTTCCTCCTTCTGGGGTGGCCATGTTGATTTCAGGTGCAATTGCTCCAACCATTAATTTGCCTTCTGCCGCCATTTTCTGTTCAATGTTTTTGGTGTATTTGGCAGCAGGGTTAGCGTCTTTAGAAGATTTAACAGCCAACTGTAACCACTCATACGTTGGTTCTGCAATAACACCATATTGTACAATAAAGTAGGGCAAGAAAGAAGCACCTCTACTTTTTGCGAATTCAAGCAACTTCTCTTCTCGTTCCTTGATAATCGCATTGTAACTCGCACTCAACGCCATCATTTGGTTGTATCCAGCTTCTGTGTTTGGGTCTATACCAGTTGCTGATTGTTCAATCTGCTTGGTTTTCAACATATAAACCTTGTTCAACTCCAACATTTCCTTTAGACCTTTTGATTCCTCAACGCCTTTGCCAGATAATTCATAGGTGAATTCAGGGCCCGAACCGTCAATATTGATATGAATATCGGATTGATTGCTCAATCCCAAATAAACCATTTGGTTTCCGCTTATTTGTAATGCACAAAACAAGAAATCTTGGGTATTAGATGTGATTTCAAATGTCCCATTCTTGCTGGTTTTCGCAGAATCAATCATAATTAACCCTTCTGGTGCCATCTCTTGTAAGTAAATGGTTTGGTTGGGCTTGTTTTTAACAGTGCCACGAATGGTGAATCCACCCGCTACTTCCAAGGCATTCTCCTTTTGAGTAGTAATGGTGGTTATCCAGTTGCTGAAATCATTGGTGATTTTTTTTGCACTCAATTCGCTACAACTGCTTACCAAAAAGGCACCGCCTAATAAAAAGAATAGTTTGAAACGCGACATATAAAAAATTCGATTTCCTCAAAAATAACAAAAATCTCGCCAAGTTTATGATTTGGCCAACGATTCTTCGATACTTTGTCGTCTTTTGGCTTCGAAATCAGGGATGGAAAACGCATTTTCCAAATCAAATTCACCAATTTTAGTTCTTACCAACTTACTTAAATAGCCACCACAACCCAGTTTCGCCCCGAAATCATGGGCAATACTTCTAATATATGTACCCTTTGAGCATGCAATCCTAAAACTGATTTCATTGTTTTCAAATGAAGTAATTTCAAAGGCGGTAAGTACAATTTTGCGGGATTTCAGAACGGTATCATCGCCTTTCCTAGCCAATTGATAAGCCCTTTTCCCTTCTACTTTAATGGCAGAAAAAAGCGGCGGAATTTGGTCTGTTTCGCCAATGAAACTCAGTGCCACAGTTTCTACTTCAGCGCGTGTGATGTGTTCCGTTGGCATGGGATTCATGGGGTCTGTTTCCAAATCATAACTCGGTGTAACTGCGCCAATGGTAATAATTCCGGTATATTCCTTGGGTGCATCCTGAATTTGTTGGATGATTTTGGTTTGTTTCTCTGTACAAATAATCAGCAGCCCAGACGCTAATGGATCTAGCGTTCCAGCGTGCCCAACTTTTTTTGCGCGGGTAATGTATTTGATCTTTTTAACTGCCTGAAACGACGTCCAGCCGAGCGGTTTGTTTAATAAAATAACTTCGCCTTCAGGGCGTGTTGGGGGTGGAGTTTTTGCAGCATTTTTCGGTTCATGAATGTCTGCGTTAACTGTTGGTTTTTCTTCGCTCATTTGCACAAATGTTCTCTCTAATTTTCAGGGCGATAATTAATCGATGATAATTTTACGGGTAATTTCTTTGGTGTTCCCAATGCCAAAATTTGCGTTTTCCGCCTGCACCTTTAAGAAGTAAACACCGGGTGCTAAATGGCTGGTATGAACGGCAAATCTGTGGGTTCCAGCTTGACAGTAGGCATAAAAACAAGGTACCATGCCAGGGCTATAATTGACGGCTTCTGGACTCTTCCCTTCGGTAAAGCCATGAGCTACCAATTCGGTAATTACACTGCTAGTATCGTAATAGTATTTGGTTCCTGTAGTGCTTCCAACGGCTTTCCCGTTGGCGTCGTACAAGAATCCTACAATGCCACTGGCCTGCGGCAATTGAAATTCTATCTGTAATTTTTCGGAAGTGGGAATTGGGAAAACTTCAATAGAACTAATTGGGTTGTTATATACCGTATCGTTAATGGTGATTTTTGCCACGTGAGCCCACATGCCGAGATTTTTAGCGCCATAAGAGCCAACCGCATAGAACACGCCTGGTTCGTTATATTTGGCTTGAATTCCTTCGTAATCACCCCACCGTTGTTCGCCTTTGGGAATGAAATTATAATAAATAATGCTATCGCCCTTTCTCATCGGGTAGTATTTTGAATATTCGCCGTATCGGTTAATATAAAATACGCCGGTTGACGGGTAATGCCATTGGGAACTGAAAACAGTTGTTACCAGCATGGATGGGTCGAAAGTGCCGTCTTTTCCTTGTTCCAATTTGGCCGCAGCCACGGCTGGATAGCCTAAATCAAAACTATCGTGAGTGAATAATTTTGCAGTAATATAAGGACCGCTAAACTCAGGTCCGGCAATTTCCATTCGCCGATTTACCGTAGGCAATCTGTGAATGGTACCGTGCATGATGTGGGCTTGTTTGGTTTGGAAATTGGCTGAATTTTGGAAGTAGTGAATTTCTTTTCCAATTCGCACTCCGCTTAGCACACGGGCGTCGTTGGTTCTCAATTTGTAAGCGGTATCTGGTTGCAAAGCACTTGGGGGAAAACCGTAAGGAATTGGGCTTTTTAAAGCGGTTAGGCTCCATTCTGCATTGCCGCTGCTGATGGGTAGCGAAACGCGGTGAAGGAACACCGAATCATTTTGTTTTGAATACGGGCGAACGGTTAAGAAATAATTGTCGGGCCCTGTTGGCATTGGGGAATTTTGCATTGGGCAAATGCTCCAAAGAGGCACATCCTCATATTTTAAGTTGTGGTAAAAGGTTTTACGCAATGGTTTTCCGTTGAAGCCATCAGATTTGTTAAACTGCCAAATTACAGCTTCTCTAAATCCCTCTTCCCAAGATGAACCGTTTGCTAATAAATTCACAGTAAAAAACACGTCTTGTTCGGTTTGAGATAGAATGGGGTAATCACTCCAAATGGTATCAACTAGGGGTGTGCCTGGAATTTTGTATACATTCCAAGTTTTGGAAGGGTCGTTTGTAGTTGAAAATCCGATAACAATGATACTGTTTTTATGGGTTGTTCCTTGCATGAAAACCACCACATATCGATCCGCAACGGGGTCGTAAACAACACGTGGGTCAAAGGTTCTATCCAATTTCGGTATAGTGTCGATGGGTTTGTTGGTTAGGGCGAAATTAGACAGAGAGAATACGCGAATAATGGATCCATCTTCTTTATGTGCGCGGATAACGGTGTTCATTACCGAAACAAATTTGCCATCATTTCCAACGGCAATGTGGTTGTCGTTGGGGGTTCCACCGCCTGGAGGTAAATTCACTCCCATTTCTTTGGTGTTGGAAATTTGGGCCTCTGGGGTTGGATTATCATTGAGTATGCTACGGTTTGAAGTTTTTTTCTTTTGGTTAAATTCACTTCTCTCGGCGTCTACTTGTTTGCGCAATTTTTCATTGATTCCGGACGGCAAGGGCATTTCGCTCATATCCATATCGGGTTCATAAATTTCCCCATTTACCGGCAAGGGAGTGATCCAAATATTTGGTGCTGTTTCGGGATTAAATTGATGGGAAGGAAGGGTTGTATGGTTGATAATGGCGTGGCCTTGGCTTTTCCCATCGGCAGATTGAAAGTATTTTCCTTTTACGGGCGATGAGGAAGTTGTTTGTGCTTTTTGCAACCAAGAATTTTCAATTTGCAAATTTTGCGCATGGGCTTCGGTTGTGTTTAAACCAACTGCAATTATTGAAATGTGAAGAAGTGTAGAAAAGGATGCTACGATTTTCAAACTCATAGCAACAAAATACGCCAATTTTGGTTGGTTTACCAACGGTTTACTTCCATTTCCAATGCGATGTTGAATTTGGCTAGTATATCAGATTGAATTTTTTGAGCTAGGGCGATGATTTCTGCACCATTTCCACCCCCATAATTCACTAGTACCAGGGCTTGTTTGGCATGTACACCGATGTTTCCTTGGGTATAGCCTTTCCAGCCGGCAGTTTCGATTAGCCAACCGGCGGGCACCTTTACTTCTGTATTGCTTACGGGATAGCTTTTAGCATGAGGGTATTTTTGTTGAATGGCTTCAAATACCGCCGTAGGAACAACGGGGTTTTTGAAGAAACTGCCGCAATTGCCGATTTCCTTGGGGTTAGGCAATTTGCTGCTTCGGATGTGAATCACTGCTTTGCTCACATCCTGAATGCTTGGTTTTTCAATACCCCAAGATTCCAAAGTTTGTTGGATATCACCGTATTGGGTTTTGATTTCCGGATTTTTACTCAAGGAAACCACTACTTCAACAATGCAGAATTGATCTTTGAATTCGTGTTTAAAAATGCTTTCTCGGTAACCGAACCGACAGGCTTCGGAATCAAATTCATGAATTTCGCCCGTGGTTAAATGTACGGCTTTGAGGGAGTGAAATA
>JAGKXC010000050.1 GCA_021151535.1 Sphingobacteriia bacterium
TGGCGAAATGATACCAACTATATTTTCCCGTCGTATCGTTTGAGTTTAAATCGTTCTAAAAGCACGGCGAGTTATACTGAAATGATTGATCATCAGGTGTTTACACCAAGATTGAAGTGGCATTGGGATCGAGTTAGTTCTGGCGTGATGGTGGGTGATGCTTATATTGGGAGTTATAGATATAATACATCTGATCATTATCCCGTGTGGTCGCGATTGCGGTTTACGAGTAATGAGCCATCGCCAGCAATGAATGGCGAAGAATTTGGGATGTTTGGAATGGGCGATCGACTTCCGGTTTATTGGCGCGATGGTGCATTTAAGGCGTTGGATTTTGGGGAAGAGTTGTTGGATGAATATGAGATTACGGTGAGAGATGTTTTGGGTAGGGAATTGGTGCGAACAGATGTTGGAGAGAGGGTTGATTTGGTTTCGGGTATATATTTTTTGGAGATCAAGAAAAACAACCTTGTGAAACTTGGGAAGATTTGGATTCCTTAAGTTTCTTTGTGGATGGCAATTTTGTAAATTGCTGCTTTATTTTAATTGAAAGTTACGACTAAAATTTTATGAGAAGTTTCGGCTATAGATTCTTGTTAAGTGTTTTTTGTGTTTCCATTTTTGGTTCTGTTCATGGTCAAAGGAATGAAAAACTTGTTGGCTCTTTGGGTGCAATCAATTCTATTGAGCAATATTTTCATTTATCGCCCAATCAATTGGTGACGTTGCAGCCCAATGGCAATTGGATTTGGTTAACGGATTTTACTGTTAATCCGCATCAGTTGGATAGTGTAACTTGTTCTTCGGGTTTGGGTTTATCGCTTACTCAGGAGATTCCGGCGGCTGTAAACAAGCGAAGGGAAAGCACGCGAAATATGGCGGGAAGATGGATAAAACAGGATTCGGTATTTGTTTACCCCAATCAATTTGATTCTTTTGCTGCCAAAATTCAGTATTTGCAGATCTGGAAAAATGGCGAAAGCGCTGTAATACCCGTGCGATTGTCGGAAAAAGTTTGGAAGGTATTCCGCATTCCTGCTTCGGGAGTAACATTCAAGAAAGTGCAGATTAAAGGGACGTTTAATGCTTGGAACCCCAATAATTTGAATTTAACGTTTGAGTATTTGGGTAATGGTAAAAGTTTATCGGATCAGGGATTTTGGGTAGGTGGAACTTGGGTAGGTCCGGGCACGCATCAGTATGTAGTGGTGGCAGATGGAAGGGAGATGCGGGATCCGAGCAACAAGGATTCGGTTTCCAACGGCATGGGAGGATGGAATTCTACTTTTACCAATGCTACCAAGGACTATTTCTTGCAACAGACGAGATATTTTCATGGTATTATCGATGGAAAATCTATAGAGAAGCAACAGATTAAGAATTCAGAGAGCAGACCTGGTTCTAGTGCAGCCGCGATTGAAAATCATTGGGCCAATAATTCGGGTGAAATAGTTGTATTTGGGTTTCAGGTTTCAGGGGTTCAAGTTCAAAGGGCACAAGTAAATGCGGGATCTTCTGTTCCATCAAAAAGCAAGAAGAAGGGAGCAACCAAAGCTGTAATTGGAAAGCAAAATGCGGTTACAGGTTTTGTTTTGGCGATGATCCAAAACCACGTGATTCCACAAGTGGCAACAGAAGTAACTGAGAATAATGGGATTATTGATGTAAGAATTACATTTCCTGCGCGATTAATACAAAATTGGAGCAAAGGGAATGTGTATTTGCGGGTTTGGTTTGCAGATAAGAACGGTGTAAGCAATGATGTTATGATACCGATGAAAGACGGAGAAATGGTAACATCGGTTGCTGATTTGGCAGATGCTGATCCACGACGAATGATTATGTACAATCCCATGATTGATCGATTTGTGGATGGTAATATTGCCAATAACAAGCCTTTGTTGCGCGCAGATGTATCACCCAAGGTTGATTTTTATGGAGGTGATGTAAAAGGAATTACAGCGAAAATCAAGGAAGGATATTTCACATCGTTGGGAGTGAATACAATTTGGATTAGTCCGGTGGTAAAAAACCCGCAAGGTCCTTATGGACAGTGGGTTAATCCTGCAACCAAATTTTCTGGATATCACGGGTATTGGCCAGTGAGTTTGCAACAAACGGATGATCGTTTTTGTACCGAGGCGGAGTTGAAAGAATTCATTGATGTGGCACATGCCAATGGGATGAAAGTGTTGATTGATTATGTGGCTCACCATATTCATCAGGAACATCCTTTGTATAAGCAAAAGCCGGAATGGTTTACGCCGTTGATTTTGCCAGATGGCAGCAAGAATACTGAGCGTTGGGATGATTATCGTTTAACAACTTGGTTTGATGATTTTATGCCTACTTTTAATTATTTCAAACCTGAGGTGGTTGATGCTTTAACGGACACGGCGATGTATTGGTTTCATCATTACCCAGTGGATGGTTTCCGACATGATGCTACCAAACATATTCCCGATGCATTTTGGAGAAGTTTGACATTAAAAATGAAACAACAAATTCTCATTCCCACTGCCGATGCAGGGAAGATGAGAAACATGTATCAGATAGGTGAAACATATGGCAGCGCGGAGTTGATAGGAAGTTATTTGGGTAGTGGATTGTTGGATGCTCAATTCGATTTTAACATGTATGATGCGGCGGTGAATGCGTTTAAGGGTAATCGAGGGATGAATCAATTGGCTAATACATTAACTGATTCACGCAAATGGTACGGGTCGCATCACTTGATGGGCAATATTAGCGGTAATCAGGATAAGCCCAGGATTATGTCGTTATTGGATGGCAGTTTAAAAGAAGGCGAGAACACGAAGCAAGTGGGCTGGGATAGAGAGATACAAATCAATGATTCATTGGGATATGCCAGATTGCTAAACATGATGGCATTCAATATGATTATTCCTGGTGTTCCGGTAATTTATTATGGCGATGAAATCGGTATGCCGGGTGCAAATGATCCTGATTCTAGGCGTTTGATGCGATTTGATAAGGGTTTACAGAGTTCTGCTCAAGCAATTAACAAGAAGGAACTGTATTTAAGAAACCAAATTTCTAGTTTAACCAATCTTAGGAATAACAACATGGCTCTATTGTATGGCAATATGGTTTCGACAAGTATAGGTGATTCAGTATTGGTTATAGATAGAACTTATTTAAATCAAAATGTGATAGGAATTATCAATAATGGAAATAGTGATGTTTATGTGGTGATTAAAAAGCGCAAAGGTGAAAGTACATCAGCTCTTGTAACATGGGTGAATTTGGTGAGTAAGAATGATTTTTTTGCCATTCCGGAAAGCGCAAAAGGTTCTGTAGCAACCAAAGACAAAGGTGAAGAAGGTTTGTCGTTTATAGGTGGAAATATCTATCCTATGCATGAAAGAGCGCCATTTGGATACAATTCATTAAAAAATTGTACGCAATACAGAATTTTGGGATGGAAAAGCCATCCGGAAATTGACGAAAACTGCTTTGTAGTAAAGGTTCCCGCCCATTCTTTTGATTATTTGTTCAAATAATCGTTAGGCTTTTTCTAATTCAAAAACGGTAATCTCTGGGTAAATGCCCATTCTACCGGGATAGCCCAAATAACCGAAACCACGGTTTACATATAAATGCTGCTCACCTTCAGTGTAAAGGTCTATCCATTGCTTATAAACCATTTTTACTGGACTCCAGCGATAGTATTTGGTATCTACCCCGAACTGCATTCCATGCGTATGACCAGAGAATGTTGCATGGATATTGGGATAATGGGGTTGAACTTCTGCCTTCCAATGAGAGGGGTCGTGTGAAAGTAACAATTGAACTGAATCTTGTGGTACACCTTCATAGGCTTTTTTCAAGTTTCCGTATTTTGGAAATTTACCAACGGCGCTCCAGTTTTGGATACCAATAACGGCAAGTTTATGTCCGTCTTTTTCAATGATTCTATGCTCATCCAGAAGGATATCCCAGCCCATATCTTTGTGGTGTTGGATTAGATCTTCTAGATTTTGCTTCTTTGCAGCGGCTGATGGCCATGGAACATAATCGCCATAATCGTGGTTGCCCAATGTTGAAAACACACCTAATGGTGCTTTGATTTTAGAGAAAAGGTCTTTCCATGGAACAATTTCATCGGAGCGATCGTTTACCAAATCGCCCGTAAAAAATACCATATCTGCCTTCTGTTTGTTGATTAAATCGATTCCTTTCGATACCGCTTCTCTGTCCCAGAAACTTCCCGAGTGCACATCGGAAATTTGGGCGATGGTAAGTCCTTTGAATGCATCAGGTAAATTTTTAATTTTCAATTTTACCTTATGCACAGTGTAATTGTGGGCACCTTTGAAAATCCCCAAAATGGAGGCTCCTAGGAAGGTTGCGCCTATGCCCAAACCCGTGATTTGAAGGAATTTCAAGCGGCTCATATCCCAAGGCTTGATGGGCAATTCTTGTGCAGTTTGGGATGAGAAGAAGAATGCATAAATCCATCTAAACAATCTAAGGATATCGTCGGCTAACAGGAATACTACCCAAAATATTTTGGCGATGGTTACGGAGAAAATAATCCCTGAAACCGGACCAACTAACCATCTAGGAATCATGTGATCGCTCAAACGGTAGGTTGTAAAAAACAAGAATGTAAAGACTGTGAAACCCCAATAAACCCATTTTAAAATGGATTTAGATTTGGTTTGCCATTGGCCTGTAAGCGCTGAAATGGCTGTCCATATATAAAAATCAATGAGAAGGAAGAATGTAGTAAAGAAAATAAAAGCTATAATCTGGTTTTTGAGCATTTTGTTTGAGTTGGGTTTATTGAAATTGCATTTGTATAAAACGGCAGCAAATTTACATCAACAAACAAGCGAATGGGGAATTTGTTCGATTAATCGCATGAAATTGACGCTTCGATTTTGTATTATTGAATCTCTGGAAAGCACAATGTTAAAATTTACTATGAAAAGAAAGTGTAATGGAATAATGATGGGATTAACCATCTTGGTTTTTTCTGTGATTGGGAAATTACAAGCGCAGGAAAATCAAATAGTGACAACAAAAGGGGTAAAGCCTGTTTTAGCTGAAACAAAAAAGGAGGTTCCAATTTCATGGAATCAGGCGGTTGGCCAAGCATTGGCTAATTTACCCAAAAGGAATTTGGGTCCGGGTACCATGAGCGGCAGGGTAACGGCATTGGCTGTTCCGCGTAAAATGCCTTATCAATCTTTAAATAGAAACGTAATTTATGCGGGTACTGCTAGTGGTGGTATTTGGAAATCTGAGAATGGGGGAGTAAGCTGGACACCCATTTTTGATGAGATGGATGTGCAGAGTATTGGTGCTTTAGCCATTGATCCCAACAATGCGAGCGTAATTTATGCGGGTACTGGAGAAGGAAATCCACGAAATTCCCATAACAGCGGAAAGGGTATATACAAAAGTTTGGACGGCGGAAAAACCTGGAAATGTTTGGGTTTGGAATCAACTCGTACGATTCATAGAATTGCAGTCAATCCATTGAACAGCAATCAAATTTTTGTTGCGGCGATGGGTTCTGTTTGGGGCGCGGATAATAATCAGAAACTACCACAGAAAAAGCGTGGCGTTTACCGATCAGATGATGGCGGTAAAACTTGGAAGAATATCTTATATGTAAATGCTACAACGGGTTGTGCTGAGATGGTGATGGATCCCCAAAATCCCAATAAAATTTTCGCGGCGATGTATGATTTCATGCGCGAACCGTGGGCTTTCAGAAGTGGAGGTCCAGGAAGTGGGCTTTATGTTACATACGATGGCGGTGAAAATTGGAAGAAGTTAACGGAGAAAGATGGTTTGCCTAAAGGCGATTTGGGTAGAATTGGATTGGCTGTTACTGCGTCGAACACCAACAGGGTTTATGCCATTATTGAGGCCAAGGATGGAGGATTTTATCGCAGTACAGATGGTGGAAATTCTTGGAGCCGTGTGAGTACAGATGCCAATGCCGGAAATCGCCCGTTTTATTACAGCGAGATCTATGCGCATCCATACAATGAAAACAGGGTTTACAGCATTTGGAGTCAGATTAGCAAGAGCGACGATGGTGGAAAATCATGGGGAATTTTGGCCGATTGGGGTGCGATTCATCCTGATCACCATGCATTTTTAATTCATCCAGACGATCCAGATTATATTATCAATGGTAACGATGGCGGCTTGAATATTAGCTATGATGGCGGTAATTCTTGGCGATATGCGGAGAATTTGCCGGTGGGTCAGTTTTATCACGTGGATGTTGACAATGAGTTGCCCTACAATATCTATGGAGGCTTGCAAGATAATGGCAGTTGGGTGGGCCCGGCATATCATTTCAAAAACGGTGGAATCACCAATTGGGAATGGCAGGAAGTGATGTTTGGCGATGGCTTTGATGTGGCGCCGATTCCGGGAAAACCAGGCGAAGGTTACGCCATGTGGCAAGGCGGAAATGTGTATCATTTCAACACCAAAACCCACGAAAACTTGCCCATCAAACCACAACACCCCGATGGCGTTAACCTCCGATATAACTGGAATGCGGCGATGTTGGTTGATCCCGCCAATCCTAATGGATTGTACTTCGGTAGCCAATTTTTACATTACAGCTCCGATAATGGTAACACTTGGAAGATTTTATCGCCAGATTTAACCACGAACAACCCCAGTAAACAGCAGCAGGCAAAGAGCGGAGGAATTTCCATTGATGCCACCGGTGCAGAAAATCACTGTACAATTTTGGCCATTGCGGCGGCTGCCAATGATAACGGTTTAATTTGGGTTACAACTGATGATGGTAATATACAAGTGTCGCGCGATGGCGGAAAATCATGGGAAAATGTGGCCAAAAACATCAAAAACCTACCAGTTGCTTGCTGGATTCCTTACGTTTGGGCCAATCCAAATATCAAAGGTGAATGTTGGGTTGTAGCCAACAATTATCGCCAGAATGATTGGGGAACTTACGTTTACAAAACGGCTGATTATGGCAAAACTTGGAAGTTGATGACACAGAACAATTTGGAATCGGAAGATGGTAAATTGCAGGTTTTTGCTCAAGGGAATATGATGAACGAAGACCATGAAAACAGCGTCTCTATGGGCTATGCTTGGTGTGTTTTGCCAGATTTGGTACAACATAATTTGGTATTTATGGGTACTGATCGCGGATTGTTTGTGAGTTTCAATGGAGGAACAACATGGAGGAAGTGGAAAAAATTCCCATCGGTTCCGGTGGCAGATATGAAGATTCAGGCTAGAGATAGGGATTTGGTTATTGGAACTTTTGGAAGAGGAATTTGGGTGGTAGATGATATTGCCGTTTTGCGTGATTTGGCCAGTAAGGTAAATCCGGCTACTGGGTTTAATGGTAAAGAAATACCTACAAATCAAATTGGTAGCAGTTTGTTAAGTAATAAGAAAATAACCATAGTAAGTGCCTCTACGGGTTATTTGGCAAAATGGATGCAAAATAGTGGTGCACATTTTGGTGCAGGAACGCAATTCGAAGCACCCAATAAGGCTATGGGTGTTCAGGTAGACTTATATGTTAACGGTGTTAAAAACAAGGATGAATGGGAGAAAATGAAGTGTGTAGGTAAGGTTTATAACCAAGATGGCAAGCTCATTAGAACCCATAAATTCTCATTTGATAGTTCAGGCTATTATCGTATTCCATGGAGAATGGTAAAGGATGGAATTCGTTATGCATCGCACGGAAATTGGAAACCAGAAGATGGAATTCCAGCAGGTGGAACCGTATCGCCCGGAAAATACAAACTCGTGATTGCTCAAGAAGGAAATTTGGCCGCTGCGGATTCTGTTTGGGTTGAGGTGAAAGCGAGCAATCAGGTGCCCTTTATCCAAGCAGATTACGATGAAAAAATGCGTTGGATGGATACTTTGGCGGTTGAGATTAATAGATCAAGAGAGGCATTCGAAGCGTTGAAAAATGCGGAAAAAATGATTGAAAAGGCGGTAAACGCAAAATATTCTAACGATAGTATCAATACCCAATTGAAGAAGTACCAACAACCGTTGTTGGATTCTATTGCTGCCATAAAATTGTTATTTATGTTGCCTGATGGCTATCGTTTTTATGAGGAAGCAACTGTGCGACTAATGGATGTGATTGGCAATGCTTCAGGTTTGTTAGACGGCTGTGCAAAGGTGAATGAGAATGTAAAAATATCAGTAAAAAATGCACAGAGAGAAACCCAGAAAGTGATGGAAAAAGTGAATGGATTCTTCGCTTCGGATTATGCAAAATTTGTGGCATTGGCCAATGCGCAGAAGCAATATTTGGAGGAAATAAAACAGCCGCAGAAGTATTAATTCTGCGGCCGCATCCTATTTTTTGAAAAGATTTGTTAGATCTGTACTTTGCTAATAAAGTACACATTACGCTTACCACCAGAACCTTTGATTCTCTGATATCCGTGAACCACATAATAGTTCTCGTATAAGAAATTCACTTTGGCAATGGTGTTTTTTACTTTCTCAGAAGCATCGCCCGTTCCAATTACACCTCTATCGTAGCTGCCGGTAGAATTACCGTTGTTATCGAAAGTATGTGAGCGGATGTAATTGTAATCTGCAAACGTCATGGTAATTGGCTGGCCCGTATTGATGGTAATATTTCTTTCTACAGACATTGGTTTGCGTATTAAATACATCGCGATGGATTGATCTTGTACAATTTCGCCTTTTAAATTAAATTTCACCAAAATGGCATGGGTATATTGGTAACCATCAAACACTGTAACGGTAGTGGTAGTGGGTTTTCCGTTCACATAGGTAGTTCTAGTTTCTGTGCGATAAGTTGCATAAAATGCTTCGCCAACTAGAATAAAACCATCTGAAACGGGTACAATGGGGTGGGTTACCATCATGATACTAGCAGAAAGTTCTTTGCCTTTGGCTGCGGCTTTGCCTTTCTTGCGCTCAATTTTATCTTGCTGTTTTTGGGGTAGATATTTTGTGTAGTTTTTAAGATCTAGGAAGTTGGTATAACGTATATAACTAAGGGAAGTAGCATCTGCTTCTGCAAGGAAGATACCTTCGGCAGTTATGGCATTGGCCCCACCTTTGGTTGAATAGGTTCCTGTAAAAAATACTTTGTTTTTGGCGATGGCTGAAGCGGTAACGCTGATAACTTGATTTGTTGAAGTTTTGTTTAACTTTAAGGCGCAAACATCATCGCCAGCTAAATTGAATCTCACTGCAACAAAGTCTGAAGTTAATTTATTTACCTTATTTACCATAAAAACCGCAACTTCATCAATGTTTTCCATGGCTTGAATGCTGTGGTAATTCAATTTCTTTGGTGTTGCGCCATCTATTTGTATGTCAATCAATTGTGCTTCGCCAGATTTCCAATCAATGTTTGCCAAATGGGTAATATTTTTTAGGCGATAAACTACAAACAAACTTTTTCCAACCAAGGCGATATCTCGAATCGAAGATTTTTTTGGCAAATGGCCTTCGGCAACCGTTAATTTATGTTTGTTTGCCTTTTCAAATGTGTGGATTAGGAAACTGCCATCTTTTGCATAAAGGAAGTTTACCAAATTATTGTTTGACTGCGCAATTTTATGCATGTAATCTGCCCCAGCACCAAAAAATCCAACGGAATAGCCAAATTTCTTTTCAACAGATTCATTGTATTCTTCAGTAGATTTTAAATCTGTGTTAAAAAATTCATAATGTACATCGAAGGTTCCATTTTCAACTTTCTCAGTGCGAGAAACCATCACAACACCAGATTTGCCAAGGGTAAAAACTTCTTCGCCAGCAAATCCATCTTTTAAATCAAATTCTACTCTGCCCATTGTTTTAACGGGTTCGATTTTGTTTGTTTGGGCAATAGAAAAATTGACATAAAACATTTGTAAGCAGATTGTTGCTACACCCAAAATGGAGTTTCTAATTTTAAAATTCATGGGGGGGGGAGATATGGATAAAATTTATTCAAAAGTATGGCAATAAAAAGGGAATTTAGATGTAAAATTTTTTGTAGCACTGAATTTCATCATCAAAACAATAAAAAAACACCCTTTCAGATGGGTGATTATAACAACCATGGGTTGCCATAAAACACACTATCTAAAAGGGTGTTGAGTAAATGAAAAATTAGACTTAAGCGATATAGCTTTTTGCCTTTTTAACAAATCTTTCTAGTGCTTCACCTTGTAACTGACCTCTTTGTAACATGGCGATATCCATGCAGTATTCAAGTAAGTCTTTCTGTTCGGTAGCATTTAAGTTCATAGCTTTATTAGCAAATGGATGGTTGCCGTTCACAACAAGGGTTTGTTTTTTCAAACCCAAATCGCCCATTGGAAATCCGCCGCCCATTCTTTGCATATCTTCCATTCTTCTTTCCCACTCGTTGCGGTGAATGGAGATGAATTCGTCGTTTGGCGATAATGCCTCAACCTTGATTTCAAATGCCAATTCATTTACCAATCCTTTTACAGAATCTTCCAACGATTTGCGTTGATCTTCGGTTAGGGTATGCTCAATTTTGATGTCTTTTTCAATCAATTGATCTACCGGACCGCCATCTACGCATTTGAATTTTACTTTTTCAAATTTCGATTCAACCCATCCAGCGAAATGCGTATCCAAAGGACCGTTCAATACAATTACCTCATAACCTTTGTCTTTAGCAGCGATGATATTCATGTGCTGCGCCGCTGTGTCTGTGCTGTAAAGCACTACGGTTTCATCATTTTTATCGGTTTGATTGATTTTTGCATGATCAATCCATTCTTGGATGGTGTACAATTTCTCATCGGTAGTCTTAAGCATGCAAATGTCTTTGGTGCGATCTGCAAATTTCTCATCGGCTACCATGCCGTACTTCACAAATAGGTCTAAATATTCCCATTTGCTTTGGAAGTCTTCGCGATTTTCGTTGAACAATTCATTCAATTTATCACTTACCTTTTTAGAGATGTGCTGGGTAATTTTCTTCACGTTTGAATCGCTTTGAAGTGCACTTCTGCTCACGTTCAAAGGAATATCTGGTGAATCAATCACACCTTTTAACAACACCAAATATTCAGGTAACACGTCTTTCACATCTTCGGTTACAAAAACTTGGTTGCAATACAATTGCACGCGGTTGTTTCTGTTATCGATAGCCTCATTTACCTTAGGGAAATACAAAACGCCTGTAAGGTTAAACGGATAATCGGTATTGATGTGAATATGGAATAAAGGTGCTTCTTGCATGGGATACAATTCTTCGAAGAATTTCTTGTAATCCTCTTGCTCTAAATCTGCTGGTTTTTTGGTCCAAATAGGGTTAATGTTGTTGATTTGCTCACCGTCGAATTCTATGGCGATAGGCATGAAACGACAGTATTTGCGCAACAATTCTCTTACTTTCCACTTGCTTCCGTAGGTTTCAAAATCCTCATCGGTCATGTAAAGGATTACATCGGTACCACGTTGAGCGCGATTTCCCTTTCCGATGTTGTAAGAGGTTGCTCCATCGCAATCCCAATGAACGGCTTCACTATCATTTTGGAAGCTTTTGGTTTCGATGGCTACCTTTTTTGAAACCATGAAAGCGGAATAGAAACCCAGTCCAAAATGACCAATCATTTGTTCGGGGTCTTTGTCTTTCCACATTTCGGCAAATTCGCGCGCACCTGAAAAAGCCAATTGGGTGATGTATTTTTCCACCTCGGCCTCGGTCATACCAATCCCTGAATCGGAAATCGTAAGAGTTTTTTCTTTTTCATCTAGGGCGATGGTGATTTTGGCATCGTTGATATCATCGCCGAATTCTCCGGCCCTAGAAAGGGTTTTTAATTTTTTTGTAGCATCTACCGCGTTGCTCACCAATTCGCGGATGAAAATCTCCTGATCTGTGTAAAGAAACTTCTTAATGATCGGGAAAATGTTCTCTGATTGTACAGAAATTTGTCCGGTTCTCATGCCCCACCTCTATCAACAGTTATACCAACTGCCACGCGCTGAAATTTTGTCAGATTTTTTGCATAAAATCCTAAAATTGAGGGAGAAATTGCAAAAAATCCCGACAGATTTTGGCCTAAAAAGGTAATTTTGACCTTTGGTAACAGCCAATAAGAATTCAACCCTATGGAAACGCCAAAGTTTAAGAAGCAAATAGGCATTGCGGAGGCAAGGAAAAAGATTGAGCGTTTCTGTGCTTACCAAGAAAGAAGTCAGTGGGAGGTAAAACGGCGGTTGTTAGATTACGGGTTGCCTTATGGCGATGTAGACGAATTGATGGTAGAGTTGATTCGGGCAAATTTCCTCAATGAAGAGCGATTTGTAAGGGCCTATGTTAAAGGGAAATTTGCGATGAAGGGTTGGGGCGTAAATAAAATTAAGCAAGGTTTGCGCACACACGCCATTGGTGAGAAACTCATTTCTAAGATTTTGGGGGAGTTTGATCAGGTTGCTTATTCCCAAAAGCTAAAGGATATCGCCCTGAAAAAATGGCCAACCATTAAAGCGAATTCAGAATATGAAAAACGCGGAAAATTACAGCGATTCTTGATGGGTAAGGGCTATGAATATGCGCAAATTGAATCCATCATGGATGAATTTCAATAATTTCCAACTGGATGATTTCTGAAAAATAGCGGTTGCTGAAATTGAAAATTAAACGAACAAGGATTTGTCCATTTTTAACCATTCTAAGGCAGAATCACCCAGCATGGTAGCTTTTTCGATATCAGTAAAATCGCATGATTTGATCAATTCACCGGGTACATCTTCGCCCAATGGGAAAGGATAATCGGTACCCAAGGTAACGCGGTTTACTCCTACCATGTCTGCGATGAAACGCAACATTTTTGGATCGTGAACCAATGAATCAAGCCAGAATTGACCTAAATATTTGCTTGGATTTTGGTTGTTATGAACCGCCACTAAATCGGGCCTTGCTTTCCAACCGTGTTCAATTCTACCAAAAGTAGCTGGGAATGCGCCTCCTCCATGGGCAAATGCCACCCTTAAATTGGGAAGTTTTTCCAAAACGCCGCCAAAAATCATAGAGCAAATGGCCAACGAAGTTTCAGCTGGCATACCCACCAACCAAGGTAGCCAATAATCGGGCATTTTGGTTTTTGCACTATACCACCAGGGGTGAACAAACAATGCCATATCCAAGCGTTCCATGGCTTCAAAAATCGGGAACAAGCTTGGGTCGTTGAGGTTCATGTGGTTAATGTGTGAGCCAATTTGAATACCCTTCAATCCTATTTGTTTGCATCGCTCTAATTCTTTGATAGCCAATTCAGTATGTTGCATTGGCAAAGTGCCTAATCCAACAAAACGAGTGGGATATTTTTCAACTACTTGGGCAATATGATCATTTAAGAACATGGCAATGTCCAAAGTGTGCTTGGGTTCTGCCCAATAGCTGAACATCACGGGAATGGTACTCAACACTTGAACATCTACATGGTGGTGGTTGCATTCATGGATTCGTTTTTCGGGCGACCAACAATTGTCTTCAATTTCGCGGAAGAACGCTTTGTCTAGCATCATCTTGGCGCAGCAAGGTTTGTGGTGATCCAACCAAATAAACTCTCCGTAACCGAATTTTTGTGCCCAATTGGGGATGTGTTCGGGGATAATATGGGTATGAATATCTACGGTGAAAAATGGGTGATTCGGGGCTTGCAGTTCAAGACTCATAACTACAAAATTACACAATCATGAGCAAAGCCTTGTTATTGGGTTTTTGCCTACGGGTTTCTTTCTGCATCTTTGCGATGCAAAATTTCTCCAATGAGCACTTCTCATAAAAAGCGAAACGTAGATTTATTTGGCGCAATCAGTATCGTGGTTGCCAACATGATAGGCACCGGTGTTTTTACCAGTTTGGGTTACCAATTGTTTGGCATTCAATCGGGTTTTGGCATTGCGATGATTTGGTTAACTGGCGGATTGTTGGCCTTTTTTGGCGCAGTGTGTTACGCAGAATTAGCCACACGATTTCCTGAAGATGGCGGCGAATATTATTTTTTATCCAAGATTTACCACCCCATTGTAGGATTTATGGCGGGTTTTGTGAGTGCAACAGTAGGATTTGCAGCACCCATCGCAGGAGCGGCGTTGGCTTTAAGTGCTTATGTGCACGGTGTTTTGCCCGAAGTACATGAAACTACGTTGGCAGTGGTTATTATTTTGTTGGTTTACGCCATTCATTGGTGGAATTCTCGATTGGGAATTGATTTCCAAAAAGGCTCAACAGTACTAAAAATCAGCATCATCATTTTGTTTATCGGCGCTGGCTTTATGTGGGGATCGCAGCCAGTAGATTTGATGCCATCGCAATTGGGAATAAAGGAGTTATTTGGCGATGGTAGCGGTACAGAAAATTTGCCCTGGTGGCAGCCTTCTTGGCTTACGCAATCTTTTGCCATTAGTTTGATTTGGGTGAGTTTTGCCTATTCGGGTTGGAATGCCAGTACCTACATTGCAGGTACCATCCAATCGCCGGAAAAGAACCTTTCAAGGAGTATCATTATTGGAACGCTTACAGTAACGGTGCTTTATATTTTGCTGAATATCATGTTT